>JAHLMS010000025.1 GCA_018920245.1 Candidatus Aenigmatarchaeota archaeon | reverse complement strand
CCGCAGAGCTCCAACAGATAAGGGCTGAGGCATGTGTTCCTGTGGTGCCGATTGCTGATTTCACGAAAGAGGCCATAACTGCAGCTGGAAAAGAGTTCGGGCTTGCGAATGAAATATTGTGGATAAAGAACTACAGACCCTCCAATTCAACAGCAAAGTTTTTGATAGGTTTCAGGCCACGCACGCTGATATTTCCTCAGGAACCAGCTGAGCTCGAAATGTTCAAGACAGCAAACATAGCAGTTGTGTGGGGGCTCAAGCCCCAGCAGAGGCGCTGGTGGGGTGCTGTACAGCAGAAAGAGCTATGGCATGCGCTCAAGGAGAGCGAGCGCAAGGGCTTCCTGGACTGGTTGGCAAGTTACAAACAGAGATAGCTCAGTAGATTATACCAACAACCTTGTAGGTGATATCAGAAGAACGTAGTATTCGGCTGTCCTCGATGACGTTGTTGTCGCCTCGTGTCTTGTACCATGTACCTAAGCTATCTGTGCCGGTTTCAATTATCCTATGCACGACCTCATAGCCATAGACAGTAGAATTTAGTATGACAATGTCGCCGACCTTTAGATTTTCCGGGGCGCTGATTATTACATATCCTCCACCTTTTAGGTTCGGCCACATGCTGCCGGTCGTATCGACCTTGCGTATTTCTATCGGCGTCTTGTAGAAGAGCTGGCAGAGATAGGTATACTTGTATCTGAGCGCGGCATAAGGGTTTTTTTCACATTTGGCGCTGTCGACAACAGGCACATCTGAAAGGAAAGCCTCGCTGAACTGCAGTGGTTTGACTTCGGGAGATTCCGTATTTGCAAGAAATGCGCCTGTCACGGTTGTATCATTAGCTTCTGGCGCTGGAATGAACATTTTGACAGTTGTTGCACCTATTGCAACGCCGATAAACAAGCCTATAATGAGCGCCAGCAAAATTTTTTTCATATATCCAATAACTACTAACAAGTATATAAATATATTCTTTATAAAGGTATGCACCAAATTATTGCCATGGATCATGACATCCAGTTGCCGAGACGCGTGATTGTGGGTAAGGATGTGCTCGGCAAGGTCGGTAACATCTGCGAGGAGCTCGGTTTTGCCGAGCCCGTGCTGCTGATAAGCGGCCCTCAGGTCATGGAGATAGCTGGCAAGACTGTGCTAAAAAGTATGCTGGATGCAGGCATACCGACAGATATCGAGCTCATAACCACAACCGACCCGGAGGACCTTGAACGTATACTTCGTGCAGCTAGCCAGTTCAGAACCATAATAGGTTGTGGTGGTGGCAAGGTTATCGATGTTGCAAAATGGACTGCACACAAACTTGATTTACCGTTTATTTCTGTTCCGACGGCACCATCGCATGATGGCATATGCAGCAACCGTGTCACAATTTTTGACAGCAATGGTGTGCACTACAGCTGTGCGGCAACAGTTCCTGAGGTGATAGCTGTAGATATGGATGTGATAGCAAAGGCGCCTTTCAGGATGATAGCATCGGGCGCGGCCGACGTAATAGCCAAGCTCACAGCAATCGCTGACTGGAAGCTGTCACACGAGCAGACCGGTGAGCCCATTTCCGATTATTCCGCTGCCTTAGCGCTGCTGGCGGCTGAAATAGTGATAAAGTCCGCAAAGAGCATAAGGGCTTGCGAGGAGCAAGGATTGAGAAATCTCATCGAGGCATTGATAAGCTCGGGCGTTGCAATGTGCATAGCCGGCAGCTCAAGACCAGCTAGCGGTTCTGAGCACCTGTTTAGCCATGCGCTGGATGCACTGTGGCACACCAAAAAATCGCTACATGGCGAACAATGTGGAGTAGGAACGATAATGGCGGCTTACATGCACGGCATGCCATGGCAAATGGTGCGTGATACATTGAAGCAACTGGGTGCGCCTGTTACGGCGAAGGAACTCGGGATACCGCCCGATGTCATTGTCGAGGCGCTTGTCCGTGCAAAGGATGTACGAAATGACCGTTACACCATTCTGCATGCGCAGGAATTGAACACAAACAGAGCACAGAGGATTGCAAAAGCTACAGGAGTTATATAGCCAGACCATAAGCATTTAAATATTACAAACTATCAAGGAAAATCAATTTCGGTGAATATATGGAAGAATGGAGAAAGTGGAAGCATATAACAAAGCTGGACCCAGACAGAAAGATAACACCAGAAATCATAAAGCAGATTGTTGACACAGGCACGGATGCAATCTGGGTCTCCGGAACACAAAACATCAAGAAGGAGAATGTGAAGGAACTGCTTGCGATGCTTAAGGACTATAGTATACCCAAGGTCCCCAAACCCGCAGGGCCTGAGGGGGTGGTTTACGAAGGCTATGATTGGCTCTTTGTGCCGAGTGTTTTCAACACGAAGGATGCCACATGGATAAACGGTCTCCACAAGCAATGGATAAAAAAGTACGGTGACAAGATAAATTGGGATATAGTCGTTCCTGAAGCACTTATTATTCTAAATCCAAAATGCGCAGCCGCAAAGGTCACAAGGTCCAAGGTGCTTTCCAAGGAAGATGTGGTTGCTGCAGCTGTGTGCGCGGAACGCTTCTTCAAGTTTCCAGTGATTTACATAGAATATTCAGGCACCTACGGTGACCCTGCGATAGTTCAAGCAGTAAAGGAAGCTCTGAAGAGTGCACATCTAATCTATGGAGGTGGTATAAACACCAAGGAGCGCGCTGAGGAGATGTCGCGCTGGGCCACGATAGTTGTCGGCAACACTATTTATGAGAACGGTACACGCTCGTTCATCAATACAGTGCGCGGCAGGTTGTTAGCTGAGATGCAGGAGTTGCAAGCTAAACTGATGAAATTGAAGAAGATGAGCAGACAGAACGGCAACAAAGTTCCTACGACTTCACCAGAACATAAATAAGCCTGTCGATTTTCTTTCTTTCATCCGTGTAGAGGTATGGGAAGGTCTTTTTTGTCGGTTGCCAGAGCTTGAAACCAATTTTTTGTGCAATATCCGCTACAGGTATTTCTATTAGAGCATTGTCTGTTTTGAAGCATGGGAACACGGATGCTATCCGGCCACCTGGTGCAAGGACAGCATGCGCTGCCATAAGGAAATCCTTGTAGAGCAGGTTGAGCTCAGAAATTATCCGCTTTGCCTCTGCTTCTGTCGGTCTGGCCTTGAGCAACGGGCCAAGATATGGCTCAGTTGCTATCGCATTCACAGAGTTTCGCTCAAACATCTCTGGCAGTTCTGTTGCATTTCCTACGTTTACAGACCATTCCGTTGCAATGTCGTATTTTTTCGTGAACCATTCGAGATTGCGTTTGGCCATCGCTATGTTTGCCGGATCGATATCAATGCCCGCTGCTCGGATGCCTGCCAACAGAGCCTCCTGCAGTATGGTGCCTATTCCACAGAAAGGGTCCAGCAACATTGCACCAGCTTTTGCACCCGAAAGGTTTATCAGAATTCTCGCGAGTCTCAGCGATATTGCTATTTCCGGCTTCTGCTCAGGTCTGCCTAGGTCGCGCCTAGCCACTGCACGAGGATTGAAAACTGTGAGTGTCTTGCCTATGCACATTTCTTTGCCATCAAAAAAACTGACTATTTCCAAGCCAGCTTTCCATGCAGCTAGCTCCCACGGTCTTGGCGCAGGCTTCCATATGGCTTTCAATTTTTCGGCCTTAAAACGCTTCTTGAAATAATTTTTCAGAAAAATTTCCATTTCCTTGTCCTTATCCAGAACGCATACGCTCCAATTTATCTTATTGCCTGCACCTGTCCAGAATGGGTAATTGTCTAGAACTTTTTCGAGTTCATCCATGTTCTTAGACAGCTTTGCAACTATCAATCCGGCCTTGACGGTTC
>JAHLMS010000024.1 GCA_018920245.1 Candidatus Aenigmatarchaeota archaeon | reverse complement strand
AGGCTTGAGAATGACCGCGAGTTCGGGCAGGAAGAGATGAAGGCCGTAGGCATAACAACACTACCAGTCTGGAACTTCAGTGACTTTGATGAGGCTATAAAGTTCCTGAAAGCGAACCCAGGCAGGTATGTGCTGAAGCCGTCAGGTAAGGCGCAGAACGAAAAGGAGCTGCTGTTCATCGGCCAAGAAGAGGATGGCCTAGACGTTCTGCAGATACTTGAACACTACAAGAAAAACTGGTCGAAAAAAATCAAGGTATTTCAGCTGCAGAAGTTCGCTGCCGGTGTCGAGGTGGCGGTCGGCGCATTCTTTAATGGCAAGGACTTTATCTTTCCAATAAATGTGAACTTCGAACACAAGCGCATGTTTCCAGGCGACATCGGACCATCAACGGGCGAAATGGGGTGTTATGACAAACAAACCGAGGTTCTGACTCGCGATGGCTGGAAATTTTTTAGGGATGTCACACCCGATGACGAGTTCGCGACAATTCGAGACGGCAGAATCGAGTACCAAAAACCTCTGAGCATTGTCCAGTATTCACACCACAATAAACTTGTTCAAATCAGAAATAGGGACGTAGACCTCATGGTAACGCTGAATCACAATATGTACGGGATTGAGGCTAACCGCTTCAGGCGCGGTGAGCGCAAATGCATATTCACTCAGGCCAAAGATATGCCCTATCAGTTCGTCGCACCGATGACTGGCATTTGGCAAGGTGTAGAGCGGCAGTCGTTCGTGATACCATCAATCGAGATATTACACAGAGATGGTAACAGAATCATGGCACACAAGACAAAGGAAATAGTTCTCGATTGCGATATTTGGGTCGCCTTTATGGGCATCTATCTCGCAGAAGGTTCTATCAGTGGAAACTATAAAGTAGAAATATCTCAAAGGGCCGGAGCCAGAGCAGAGCTGATCGGTGAGCTGCTAGCCCGGATGCCTTTCAAGTTCAAGTATGATGGCAAGTCTTTCTATTGCTATAGTAAGCAACTTCATTCCTATCTGGTTCAGTTTGGCGGGGCACAAGATAAATTTGTTCCACAATTTATTAAGGAGCTCACGCCGCGCCAGATAGATATTTTCCTTAAATGGTTTTGTCTCGGCGATGGAAGTGTTCAGAAGGGCGGTTTTAGAATCTTTTATACATCATCGAAGAGGCTCGCTGATGATATACAGGAGTTGCTGTTAAAAATTGGTCATGTTGGCTTAATTAAGTGCAGGTTGAGAAAACCAAAGACATTCATGGTAAATCATTGGGCCGACTCTAGCAAACCGGTATATGAGATAATCGAGAGGGTTCAGAAAACGTGGGCTTGGCTTGACAAACGAGACAGGAAAGTGGTTGATTACTCTGGTAAGGTCTATTGCGTTACTGTTCCGAACCATACCCTTTACGTAAGACGAAACGGTAAACCAATTTGGTGTGGAAATACCTCGATGTTTTGGTCTGGCCCGAACACTATTTTTAACGAAACACTTGCCAAACTGAAACCCAAACTGGTTGAGGCAAGATATGTCGGTTATATAGATATCAATTGTATCGCCAATGTACGTGGTATCTATCCCCTCGAAATTACATCCAGGTTCGGTTATCCTACCATAAGCATACAGATGGAGGGTGTGCTGTCGCCGTGGGGCGAGTTCCTGCACGCGCTCGCGGCAGGCCAGCCCTATGAATTGAGAACGAAGAAAGGTTTCCAGGTAGGCGTTGTCATAGCTGTTCCGCCGTTCCCTTTCAAGGATCCCGATGCCTTCAGAAAATATTCTGAAGATGCGACCATCCTTTTCAAGAAGGAAAATTATGAAGGTGTCCACATCTGTGATGTGAAGCTTGTTGAAGGTGACTGGCGGCTCGCAGGCAACTCCGGCTATGCGTTAATCGTTACGGGCTGGGGCAACACAATGGAGGAGGCACGCCGCATGGCCTACAACCGTATCCGCAACATCATGATACCGAACATGTTCTATCGCACGGACATAGGCATGCGCTGGTATCAAGACTCGGACAGGCTCCAAACGTGGGGCTATCTGTACTGAGGTGATTGATTGCCGAAGCGTAAGCTGGGCAAGAAATGGCGGAAAAGACGGGCGCACAAGCGCGGCGCCCTGCATTGGGTCAAGGCAAGGAAGAAATCTGTTTGGTAGATATTTTTAAACTTTGGGCGCGAGCTCTCTTGCATGCGCAAGCTAGAAGAGACGCCGGGCAAATCGTCGGCAATCGGTCCGATAACCGCCGGCTGCAGCCATTGCATCGAAGGCAAAAAGACCGTGCTTTTCGTGACAGGCCTTTGCAGGCAAAACTGCTGGTACTGCACGATATCCGCAAACCGGTGGCAGAGGGACGAGGTCTGGGCCAATGAACGACTGATAAAAACTGATGATGAGCTTATAGATGAAATAAGGAAATGTGGCTCAACAGGCGTCGGCATCACAGGCGGCGAACCGTTGCTTGTTCCTGAGCGTGTCGTTCATTTTATCAAGCTGCTCAAGAAAAATTTTGGCAAGGGTTTTCATATTCATCTCTATACCTGTGGCATCGGCATCGATCCTTTGATTCTGAAAAAGCTGCATGCCGCGGGTCTGGACGAGATACGAATTCACAAGAACCGGGAACTCGTAAAGTCAGCACTGAAGTTTGATTGGAGTGTTGGTATGGAAGTGCCTGTATTGCCCGGACAGGAAAATGAGCTGTGCGAACTCGTTGATTGGTTGGAAAGCACCGGAGCGCATTTCCTGAACCTGAACGAGCTAGAGTTCAGTGAGCGTAATGTTGAACCGATGGAAAAGCAAGGTCTCAAGCTAAAAGAAGGAAGCCTAACGGCAGTCGCTGGCAGCGCCGAGACCGCGATGAAGGTCCTGAAATATGCACAAAACAAAAAACTGAATGTCCATTTCTGCACAGCAGCGCTCAAGCTGAACTACCAGCTGCGCAATCGACTGAAGAATCGTGCAAGAAACATCAAGAAATCATTCGAGAAAATCACAAAAGACGGATTTCTGCTTAAAGGAGTAATTTTTGGAGCAAATCTTGAGAAAATAAAATCAGAGCTAATGCGACTAAAATTACCTGAAAAGGAATTTTATGTTTCGATAGAAAAGAACCGCGTGGAAATTTCTGCTGAACGTGCCAGACATCTGGCGAACAAGCTGCCGTTCAAGGTCGCGGTTGTTGAAGAGTACCCGACAGCTGAACCATGGGACTTCGAGCTCACACCGCTCAACTATTGAGCGGCATCGAAAACGATTTATATTCAAATTTGCAAACTTCCGCATGCCCAAATATGTGTTTGTTCTTGGTGGAGGATACAGCGGACTCGGAAAGGGCATTGTTACTGCATCAGTAGCACGCATCTTGAGCAGCTACGGCCTGAAAGTTCGACCGATAAAGATTGACCCTTACTTCAACTTCGGCGCCGGCGACATGAATCCAAACGAGCATGGTGAGGTTTTCGTTACAGAGGACGGTGGCGAAGTCGACCAGGACTTTGGACACTACGAAAGGTTCACAGGCATTCCATGTTCTCGCATCCAGAACATCACCTCGGGCAAAGTATTCAACAGCGTCATTGAAAAGGGTCGCATGGGGCACTTCCTCGGTAAGTCCATCCAAGTCATACCGCACGTGCGCGATGAACACAAAGCCTTTATACGCGAGGCCGCAAACGGCTGCGACATTGCAATTGTTGAGGTGGGTGGCACGATAGGCGATGACGAGGCGCTGATAGTAAGCCGCGCGATACAATCCATGATTTACAGTGATAAGGAAACTGCGTCCGTGGCGGTGCTCGTGCCTATCGTGATGAACGAGGAGGTTGGTGAGCCCAAGACGAAGATTGCACAGACAGCAATACGTGCGCTCAACGAGCTCGGCCTTTGGGCCGACTTCATGTTTGTGCGCACACAGAACGAAATGATGCTCGACAACAAACGCAAGGAGAAGCTGGCCGTGCATTGCGCTGTTGAACAAGAGAATATAATTTGCGACCCATCCACTGCGAATGTGTATGACATTCCAAAACTGTTTGAAAGACAACAGCTTGGCGCAAAGCTTCTGAAAAAGCTTGGGGTTAAGCCTAACGGCTCAGATTGGACCGCCTACGATTCTTTCCTCTCGAAGATAGATGCTGCCACCGAACGCATACCTATAGCCTATGTCGGCAAGTACGTTTCTGAAGGCAAAGGTATCCACAAAGATGCCTACATCTCTGTCGAAGAGGCGCTGCGCCGTGCATGCATCGAGTTCGGTTTCGTACCCGAATTACATCGCATAGATGCGGTCAGCTGCGAAAAGGATGTTTTCCTACTTAAAAAAGTCGCAGGCATAATTGTGCCCGGCGGCTATGGCAGCAGGGGTATTGAAGGAAAAATAAACGCGATAAGGTATGCGCGCGAGGCCGGCGTGCCCTTTCTCGGTCTGTGCCTCGGTCTGCAGCTTGGTGTTGTTGAGTTCAGCCGCAATGTGCTCGGCATCGCGGATGCGCACAGCGACGAATTCGACGAGACCGCAGCGTGTCCGAATGCCAATTCGCATGTGATATGCATCTTGCCTGAGCAGGAGAGGATGCGTGCCTCGCAGGGTTATATCGGAACGCAACGCCTCGGCGACTTCGCATGCGTGCTTGAGCGTGGACACTTCGTGCAGAAGCTGTATGAACGCGTTGGCAGACCTGACGCTTAGGAGCAAGAAAAACTGAAAAAATATGATATGTTGC
>JAHLMS010000023.1 GCA_018920245.1 Candidatus Aenigmatarchaeota archaeon | reverse complement strand
AAGTTTGTGTAGGAACTGCAACCGTGACGTACTGGAAGGAAAATAATACACGTAGGGATATATATTCCTTTAACATTAATGAAAATTACCGTCGCAAAGGTTTTGGTAAGGCTGCAGTTGAAAAGCTGAGAGAATATGAGCGTAAACAAGGATGTAAAAAACTGGTACTCGAGTCAGACCGATGTGTTGTGAGATTCTGGTCCAAATGCGGGTTTGAGCAATGCTGTGATGACAATTTCGGATCATGGGGAATATGGATGTATCGTGATATATAAAAAACGAAGCTGAAACCTTTTTATTCTCTGCTGTACCAATAAACCTCGATTGTTATGCCTGTTTCAGAAGCGCCTTATACAAGAAAATGGCAGCACACCCATACACGAGGTCATGAAAGTCTAGTTACTTGTGGCTACTGCGGTCGGCAGGTACCCAAGTACAAGACGTTCATAAAGTTCCGTGGTTTCCGGATAACAGACCCTACGGTGCTCCAGCAGGTCGACAAGCGCTATATCCACACGTTCTCGCAGAAAATCTACGTTTGCCCGTCATGCGCCCGCTTCCATCGTATCGTCCAGCGCGGCCGCACCGCGAGAAAGAAGCACTTGTTCAGATGAGTTTAAAAGCTCTGACGGCAATATTTTTTCAGGTAAGCAGCATGAAAGTGAATGAGATCAAGCCCATAACAATGGCTGAGGCAAAGGACATACTAGCCAAGCGAGCGAAAATCAAGGAGCTTGGCTACGAACAGAAGCTTGCCATGGAGCACCTTAAGAAATTTACCAAGTTGAAGCCAGATGAGGCGAAGAAATTTTTGGCAGAGCTATCTGCAATTGTCCGCATGTCCGACGAGACAGCCGTTCAGATAGCGAACCTGCTCCCGAAAACTGTGGACGAGCTGCGACTAATTTTTGCAAGAGAGAAGTTCTCACTCAAAGAGGACGAGATAAACCGCATCTTAGAACTAGTTAAAAAATATTCTTAAGGTGGCTGATATGCCTTTACGTGATGAAACAGCAGTAGTATTAGATTTTCTACCCAAGGGTCATGCCACGGGAAAGCCAGAACCGCTGGCGCAGTTGCTCGGCGACAGGTATTTCACGCTCCTGGAAGCAGTTGCGCGCGAGGGCGTCACAATAAAGCATGGTGATAAGGTCTACATTGGCGAGGGTGAACGCAAGGAGATAGACCATATCAAGCGAAGGATTACAATAAATGAGCTCACATCATTTGCAAGAAACGAGCTGCCGTTCATTGTTGAAAAAATCGTTCGCGACAACGAGGCCCGCTTTGTGGACTTTTACAATAAGTCCCAGCCCATATCGACGCGCGTGCACCAGCTCGAGCTGTTGCCAGGCATAGGCAAGAAGCACATGTTCGACATTTTAGCCGAGCGCAAGAAGGCGCCGTTCAAGAGCTTTGATGACGTGAAGAATCGTATTCGTCTGCTGTCCGACCCAGCAGGCCTGATAGCCAAGCGGATAATCAAGGAACTTGAGAATGAGAATGAGCGCTTCAGGTTGTTTGTACTCGGTCCACAACAGCGAAGATTTTAAAGGTTTCAGATTGCAACTCTTCTTATGACATCCAGACGCAGGCGTAGTCTTGGCCAGCATTTCTTACGGAATACAGCCGTCGCGGAACGGATGGCCGAATATGCGGACATTAACAAGAACGATGTGGTTCTTGAGATTGGCCCTGGTAAGGGTGCGCTCACAGAAATACTGGCTACAAGGGCCAAGAAGGTCATTGTAATAGAGAAAGATACAGCGCTAGCAGAGGCGCTAGAAGGGCGATGGCCGAATGTGGAAATCATTATTGGCGATGCCTTGAGAACTGAGTGGCCAAATTTCGACAAGGTTGTTGCCAGCCTACCTTTCATTATCTCCGGTCCTTTCACCTCGAAACTCATGGAGCACAAGTTCAAAACTGCTGTTCTTCTCTATCAAAGGGAATTCGCTTATCGAATAGTTGCCAGCCCTGGAGATTCGGACTGGTCAAGATTGACAGTTATGGTAAAGCACTATTGTGATGTGGAGCTCATGGAAAAGATCGCCCGGGGAAACTTCAACCCTCCGCCTGAGGTGGATTGTGCAATAGTGCGATTGAAGCCGAAACAGCCGGACTTTGAGACTGACAAATTTTATTGGCTTATTGTTGCAAAGCTTTTCCAACACAGGCGCAAGCTCGTCCGTGCAGCATTGAAGCATGTCGCAGGTTATGATACATGCGGCATGGATGCCGACGGCTTTGTGCCCTTTGGTGTTGCAGACAAGCGCGTATACGAGTGCAGCCCCGAAGATTTTCGCCAAATAGCCGACGTGTTGCGCGAGCACTTAGGAAGCGGTTGAATGAAGATATGTCCGAAATGCAAGCAACAAACGCTTTTGTACATGCCATGGCTCGGTCAGATATGGGACTGCAAGAACTGCGGCTACCGTGGACCATTGGTTATTGAGATGACCGCGCGGGCGCTACGCGATTTATTGAAATCGATACCAAGAGGAAAGGTAGTCACTTATAAACAAATTGCATTTGCCCTAGGTATTCATCAGCGCGCGGTCGCAAAAATGCTTTCCGCGAATGACCCGAAAGTGGCACCTTGTTATAAGGTGATTTGCAGCAATGGTAACATAGGCGGCTACAGCGGGCCTGGCGGCGTGAAAAAGAAGATAGCGTTGCTGCAGGCGGACGGCATAGAGGTCAAAAACGGAAAGGTTAATCTCGATGTTTACGGACACAAATTCTAATAAATTGTAGATATAAAATATACACATGCCACAGACTGGTATCGCGCACCTACCGCTACACTGGGGTAGTTGCCCGCGCTGGCTCTTCGACCGGATGGTCAAGCTGTCAGCTGCCATCTCGGAAGCGATAATTCTCGAGCATGGCACAGACGAATTTCTGCGTCGGATTGCGGATCCGTTCTTTTTTCAATCGTTTGGGTGTGTTATCGGTTTCGATTGGCATAGTTCGGGTTTGAGCACTACGACATGTGGCGCGCTCAAGGATGCACTGAAACCAGATGAGCACGGCATAGCTGTGCTGGGCGGCAAGGGTGCGGCCTCGAGGCGGACGCTGGCCGAGATAGACGCGCTATCCAAGACATTCGACATCGATGCGGAAAAAATGAAATATGCAAGCCGGCTGACTGCCAAGGTCGACAGCGCAGGGGTACAGGATGGCTACACGTTGTACCATCATTGTTTCTTTGTTTCAGACAGCGGCAAGTGGGCTGTAATCCAGCAGGGCATGAACGTGGCCACGCGCTATGCGAGGCGCTATCATTGGTTGTCCTCGGCAGTAAAGAGTTTTGTTGTAGAACCGCACACGGCCATCTGCTGTGACAGTCGCGGTCGCACGCTCAATATGGTCGCTACTGAAAGCGAAGAGGCAAGATCGTGTTCAATAGATATCATTAATGATAATCCTGTGCATATCAAAAGATATCTTATTATGGGACGCGATCATGGCATAGAACTAAAAAGATATAAACCATTATTAAATGCATATGAGTTTCAGCCAAAGAATTATGAAGAGCTTCTTGCATTAAGAGGTATTGGACCTAAGGCAATCCGTGCTCTAGCGCTTATAAGTGCATTAATTTATGGTGCAGAGCCTTCTTGGCGTGATCCGGCGCGTTTCAGCTTCGCGCATGGTGGTAAGGACGGATATCCATATCCGGTTGATAGAAAGAATTATGACCATTCTATTGCCTTTCTGAATGAAGCCATCGAATCTGCCCGCTTAGGACGAAAAGAACGGCTTGCTGCTTTGTCGAGATTGCAATATTTTACTACTTAGCGATAGTTTTAAATATATAAAAAATATAGTAATTATTACCTGGTTGTGATACAAAATGCGAATAGACTCTGAGTTCAGGGGCGGTGTCGGCATGTTCAAGCGTGTAGAGCCTAAACGACCAACGGTCATACGGAAAGGCGATACGGTCAAAACGTGTTATTTCTACAGGGGTATGGGAACATGCCTCGGCCCGCAATGTTTTTGGCCCCGTGTAGGCAAGTGTCCATTCTACAACAGGTTAAAATCGCGCATGATAAGGGCAAAATAAAATTCTAAAAATTGTTAAGAAGTTCATGTAGACTGGCATCAGTCTTTATTGCCGTGGGACAGAAATGCGTCCGACTTGCAGCAAATCCGTTTTTCTGTAGATTTTCAATTATTATTTTCTGTTTCGGAATTGGCCTCTTGTGCAGCTTCGCAATCTCATGTATGTCATAATATAGCGGAGGTCCTGACTCATGTTCGATTAGTTGCAACATCCTCATTTCTTGCCGTTCAAGCCTGAAAGCTCTTTTTCGCAGCTCAGCCATAACAGACCTGCAGAAATTAACATCATGCAGTTGTCCTAGCCACAGCGGTCCGGCTGTTCTCATATTAGAACCACACAGTTCGCATCTTGTTATCGCCTTGATGACACGGTTGCCACAACTGAAGCAATGGCTGACGAACCCGAACTGTCCGAGGACTTTGTCAGTATCTGACCGGCTTGTTTTGATTGAACCGAAAACACGATAATAATGACTTGAGGCGAAGGAAAGCAATGGTGTGAACGCCTTTTCATGGTGCGCGCATGTTGAAATTATTGCTGAAACCAAGATGCGCATCCCGAGCTCGGCATAATAGTCCGTTTTCATCGAGCGCACGCCGTACTTGCGTAGGCATGCCTCCGGATAGCTTCCTGCTAAGGCAGATGTGTCAGTAGCGGTTATGAACAGAGCACCTTTGTTCATGACGGACCTGGCAGCACTGTCAAGGAAAGGTACAGGCGGACCGAATGGATCGAGGTCAATAACGTCGAATACCATGTCCGACAGTAGCACATTGGCATCGCACCTGCTGGCTTTGCAGATTTTTCCCAATTTATTCAGGAGAATGTTTTTCTTTATGAGTTGGACGGCAACAGGATTGTTATCATTTAGTATTACCTCTTTAATGCCTTTGACTTCCTTTGCATACCGCAGCCCTCGTGCACCACTGCCAGCCAAGGCATCGCATATTGTTAATTTATCTTTATGCGCTTTTTGAAAAACTTGTAACACAGCAACTGATATATCCCTTGTAAGTTCAGCTTCTGGATTGAAAAATACGGCCGCATCCCATGGCCTGCCTTCAGGCACGAGCAATTTGATTTTACCTTCAGTCAGATGCTGCATTTTCATAAAAAAGATATCGC
>JAHLMS010000022.1:531-5480 GCA_018920245.1 Candidatus Aenigmatarchaeota archaeon | reverse complement strand
TCTTATCTTTTTAAACTTGAAACATAAAGGTTAGCATAGCGGAGTGGGGCAGCCTGGAGTGCCCGTCGGGCTCATAGCGAGCCTTTCCGTTGACGCTTTTGCCGAGCGCAATGGAACAAGAGGGTCACCCGAAGGTCCTCGGTTCAAATCCGAGCTCCGCTACCATATTTTTAAACTTCTATTACCAAAAATTTCTCATGTACAAGCTCAAGAAAACAGACGGTGCGATACTCCTGAGGGCTGCGCGGGCCGCGATAAAATATCATGTCACCAAGAAAAAGACAAAGGAGAGCGCCAAGCTCGCGAAGTTCAATGAACCAGCTGGTGTGTTTGTCAGCTTGTATAAGTCAGGTTGTCTGCGCGGTTGTGTGGGCCTGCCGTACCCGATTATGCCGCTGTGCCAGGCAATAAAGGAGGCAGCAATGAGTGCTTGCTGCGACCCGAGATTCATACCACTCAAGGCAGAAGAGCTGCCGGAAATCAAAATCGAAGTCTCGGTTCTAAGCACCCCGGAAGAGATAACGGTAATAGAACCAATGGAATTGCCGAAGATGCTTACGAAAGATGAAGGCCTAATAATTCGTAGGGGCAACAAGAGCGCGCTTTTTCTGCCTCAGGTCTGGAAGCATTTTCCCCAACCCGAAGATTTTCTCACTCAGCTTTGCATGAAGGCCGGCCTCGCGACTGATGCATGGAAAGAACGTGGTTGTCGGTTCTGGAAATTCAGTGCGCAAATTTTCAGCGAGAAATAAAAATTCACATATGAACAGACCGTGAATGTATGAAGTTAAGCAATCGCCGTATTTTTCCTTATATATAATGCTTTTTCAGACGTCAATTGCCGTGCATTATTTTAAGTATAGGTCTGACCAAAGAAATAGAGGTGAAAAATATGGCAGTAGACCTAGTATACTTGGCGATAGCACTCTTGCTAGCGCCAGCGCTGGGAGAGATAGCCAAGATACGAACCAAGGCAGACAAGGGATTCGCATGGATCGCAGCAGCAGGCGCACTATACCTGCTGGCGGCAGCGTTCAGCGTTGACCTTGGAGCTGTTGGCATAACAGCTGCCCAACTTGCTTGGGGCACAGCTATCTTCAGTGTGATCGGACTCATCGCAGCTCTTATCGGCGCGATAATGGTCGTTCTGGCCCTTCTGAAGTAAGGGTTCAGGACATCGCAAGTCCGGTCATAGCTAAAGCTACCTTTTTTTGTTTTTCAATAATCTTCTTGTAAACAATTTTTCATAACGTTATAATCAGCAAGTTCTAACTTCACGTGAACTCAATCCAAAATTTTACTGTCGACAAGTGCCGAAATTATCGATTATTACACTGAATTATCCTCCAGAATACAAATCTTTAAAAATACAGTTTCCAAAGGAAGTTTAGGTGAACCAATGGCAAAAGAAACTCAACTGGTTCAGATAAGCGGGTACCTGTTCCTGCTCGGCGTGATAATCGCCTTGATAGCAGGAATCGTGCCCTCTGCCATTGATGCGACAACAGTCGCAATGGTGGAGCTGGTACTCGGTACCATCATCGGTTTGCTTGCAATGGGCGGATGGGCGAAACTCACAGCTGATGAGGAGAAGACCTTCCTGATCGCAACCATCGCCTTGATTGTAGCCGGAACGGCAACAACATTCCTGGGTGGTCTCCCAACAGTAGGAGAATATCTAGGAAGGATATTTGGCTACATCCAGACACTCGTGGCGCCAGCCGCGGTGCTCATCGCATTGATAGTACTGTGGAGAGTAGGCGCAGGCAAACTGAGATTGGGAAGATAGATTTTTTGCTTTCCTTTTCTCATTATTTTAAATTTCAACGTTAGATGATAGTATGCGCTTCTATGAACGTTTGCGGCAACATATGCGACAACTCACTGAGACCGAGCTCGATTTGCTGCCGCGTGGCTACCAGATCGTCGGCAAAGTTCTCCTTGTCCGGCTCAAGCGGCCTTTGTTGAAACACAAAAAAGCAATCGGTTTAGCTATCTTGGATATTTTACCATATGTGAATGCCGTTTTTCTTCTCAAAGGTATGAAAAATGTCGAGCGGAAGCCGAAAATTGAACTGCTCGCTGCCAAGCCCGGTATTCACATGCTGTCTCAAACACTGCATTCCGAGCATGGTTGCCAATTCCTGGTTGATTTGTCACAAGTCATGTGGGCAGCCGGTAACAAGGCTGAAAAATTGAGGTTGGTCAAGCAGGTGCGCAGCGGCGAGACTGTTGTTGATATGTTCGCTGGTATCGGCTACTGGACAATCCCGATTGCGAAATATAAAAATGTCAAAAAAATCTATGCAATCGATATCAATCCGAAGGCAGTCGAGTTTCTACGAAGAAATGTGATTATGAATGGCATTGCGGAAAGGGTCGAGATTCTGCAGGGCGACTGCCGACGGTTCGCCAAACCTTTGGAGGGCATGGCAGACAGGATAATTATGGGCTATCTCCAGGACACCGAAAAATATCTGCCCGCTGCGCTTGCTATGGCAAAACCGAAAGCCTATATACATTTTCACAGAGCTATTCCTATTAGAAAAATCCAAGAAATTAAACGAAAAATCGTTTCTATTGTTGAAAAGCACGGGTGGAAAGCAAAATTCCTCGCAGTGCGTCGCGTTAAGGGTTATGCACCAGCCATCGACCATATGGTTTTTGACATTTTTGTCAAAAGGGTTTAAACAAAAATCGTTCTAAAGCACCTTGATATCAATCCTTGCCTTCCACCTGTATGGCGCGAATGGTAGCACTTTTTGTCTACCGATTATGCGGATTTTCTTGCCAACGTTGGTAGCTGCAGATTTTACCAAGGCTTCTAAGTCAGGAAAGCCTTTTTGGTACTCACTTATACCATACAGATGTATGATAGCACCTTTAACGGCTGCTGCAAAAGCGGTGTCTAGAAAAAGGTGTGCAGATTCTGGCAGCGGCATGATTATGCGGTTGAACTTTCCTATTTTCGGAACGACCTCACGTACGTCTCCAACGTAGTTTTTTATCCTTCCTACAAGTTTGTTCAATTGTACATTTTCGTCTGCATATTCGACAGCTTTAGGATTTATCTCCACACAAACGATATCTGCCTTTGGTTGAGCTTTGGCTATAGCAATTGCGTATGGACCAACACCAGCAAACATTACCAGTACCCGCTCGCCACGTTTAACTTTTTTTGCTATTCTGGCGCGCTCTTCAGCCTCCCTTGGTGAGAAATATACCTTTTGAGGATCTAGCTTAAGTATATAGCCATGTTCCTTATGCAAAACCTCTGTATTTTGGTCACCAGTGATGATATGAAAATTGTACAGCCTGTAGGGATCTTGTCGGCCCGATTCCTTAGCAATCACAGATTTGACATGCTTGTACCTGCCCATGATTTCCTTCGCTATTGCCATCTCGTCGCTGCCTTCAGGCATATCAACGACTGCAACCGCCTTTTCCCTGGAGCCTACGATATCGAAGGCTATGCGCATATTTAATATTTGGCAGCAATTTCTTAAAGTATGCTCTACCTGCTTGGGCTTGGCCTATGGGACGAAACAGATGTAAGCGTTAGAGCGCTTGATATTGCTAAAAAATGCGCTGTTTATGCCGAATTATACACGTCGCAATGGCATGGTTCCCTCGAGAAACTACAGAAAATGATCGGCAAGCCCATCAAGTTGCTTTCCAGGTCCGACCTTGAGGAAAACCTGCAAGCCCTTCTTAATACAGCAAAGCAGACGGACGTTGCCATCTTCTTTTCCGGCGACCCGTTGGCAGCGACCACACATGTAGATTTGCTCATAGAGGCCAAGAAGCAGAAAATTCCCGTTTATGTTGTGCACAATGCATCAATATTTTCAGCTATAGCCGAGACGGGTTTACAATTGTATAAGTTCGGCCGTGCCGCAACCATACCCTACACGAAGCAATTAGCTGCTGTTAGGGATGCGATAGAAACCAACAAGGCAGCAGGCCTTCACACGTTGCTTCTGTTGGATATAGATCCTGTGGCAGGCCCGATGTTCGCTGGGGCTGCCATAAAGCTCCTGCTGGAAGCTAAAATTATAAAAGAACGCGAAAAAATCGTTGTTGCTGCTGCGCTGGGTTCTGAAAAAAGCCAGATTGTCTATGATACAGCTGCTGCCCTCTCAACAAAACAATTCTTAACTCCAGCCGTTGTTATTATTCCTGGCAAGCTGCATTTCCGCGAGAAAGATGCGCTTGAACTGCTGTGAAAGCTTTAATTTAATGCATGACAAATTCTTTGCATGGAGTGGCGCATTGAGAGCGAATATGAGGCCGAGCGTATTGTTACAGAACTGCAGCGCAGACGCAAAGAACTGCTGGGCAAGGAAATTGATATTGAGCGCCGCTATCCGCGTTTGAGTGCTGGATATCATGGAAGATTGACAGATATCCAGGAGCGCGAGGGCAAGCTGTTTTTGAATGTGGAAACCAGACCAGGCGAGGTCCGCTCTTTTCTGGTAGGTAGCCGGGAACCAAGGACCGCGAAAGACATTGTGAAGCACATCGAGCGCACGCGAATAAAGATCGAATAGTTGAGTTTTTAAAGCTTGGAATCGAAGTCTGAGCATGCGTGACCATATTGCACAACAAGACGTGGAGCGCTGGCTTGCGAAGCTTGAGCCGCTAATTTCTAGGATAGAGGTTCAGGACAGCAAAGGCGAGGCATTTCTTACCAATATAAAAGCCTATGTTGCTGACAGCAGGTATTTCCTGTCGAAAGGCGACCTCGTCCGCGCCTTCGAGGCCATGATTTGGGCGTGGTCTCTCTGGGAAACCTGCGCCGAGCTCGGATTGCTCGCACTGCGTGCATAAACAATAAGCTTTAAATGCTACCTTTAGGTAAATTATATAATAGGTAAATCACTGCTCAGTGGTAACATATGAGAGTTTAAACTTTACCACTGAAGTGATTGAGGGGCATGCAGATGGTC
>JAHLMS010000022.1:0-521 GCA_018920245.1 Candidatus Aenigmatarchaeota archaeon | reverse complement strand
GCATAGGTTTGAATCCTTGTTTGTCCAATTTTTTGACATGAGCGAAAAGCAGTATACGGGCCAGGTTGGGACATGTCCGAACTGCGGCAAGCAGACACTTAAACAGTACACGAGACGGTTCATGACCATCGACAAGGTCGGTGCCGAATGCAGCAGTTGGTTACACCTATGAAAAACGAGCATGAACAGACAAACAACAAGCTTTATATACCACCTCTAAGTAATTATTTAATAGGTAAATCACTGATAGGTGGTAACACATAAGTGTTTAAACTTTACCACTGAAGTGATTGATAACCGGTGACGACATGGAAAATGTAAAAGTTGAACCGATCTTGGAAGTACCAAAGCCTGAAACTGAAGTGGAAATTCCGGGCCCTCTTTACGATAATTTTAATAAGGCATTTGGTTGGTTGAAAGCTGACCAGAACCCTGCTCCCAGATCAGGCACAGTGATGGATGTAACTTATGTTGGCACTACTTATGTTACACGACCCAAGTCGGTAACTCAAATACAATCC
>JAHLMS010000021.1 GCA_018920245.1 Candidatus Aenigmatarchaeota archaeon | reverse complement strand
GTCCTGCCTTGGTAATCCTCGCAATCACAGCTTTCTCAACAGAAACCGTCATAACTCTATCATCTCTTGTAATTAACGGTCTGTTTTACTACCAACATATTATATAGCAGATTTATAAAGGTTGCTGACTTTGAACACCCCAAGCAGTTGTTTGGTGGCATAATTAAAAAGAAAACTCAGATAAAAACTGAAACACTCACAGAAACAGAGCGGCTGAAACGTTCGAATAGCTCTTGATTACTCTTTCAGACAGCTCAGAAATATTTCTTTAGGAAGCGCGCGCCTTCCTCACCGTACCATTTTTTGAAGGCTTTCGGCGTTATTACGGCGAGCTCGATCTCGTTTGCTTTCAGGCCCTTCTCACCTGACTTGAGCGCGGATATTGCCAGCCGTATAGCGTCATCCTCGCTGAGCTTCTCCTTCCAGCCTTTCTTGAGGATTTTCACTGCCTCGGTAGCGCCCCTACCAATGGCCTGTGCCTTCCATGAATAGAAAGTCGACGATGGGTCGATCTCATATAGCTGCGCGCCCTTCTCGTCTATGCCAGCCAGCAGCAGCGCCACACCGAAGGGTCGCACGCCGCCGAACTGTGTGAACAGCTGCATTCGGTCGCTGATTTCCTTGACAGCACCCAGAACATTGAGCGGTTCATCGTATGTGAGCTTGTATATCTGCGCCTTCACGCGGCCGATGTCGACCAGCACGCGGCCGTCGGCCAGGAAGCCGCTTATCGCCGCGCCGAGATGGTCGTCTATCTGGTGCACTTTGTCGCTGCCGCTGTTTGGAATGGCAAGCTCTCCGAGCGGCCTTATTGCTGCGAGCACAACGCCGCCGTCGAAAACGATGCCCAGCGATGTCGTTCCGCGCTTAACAGCCTCGCGGGCGTATTCTACTTGGAATAGTCGCCCGTCTGGTGAGAATGTAACGATTGCACGGTCATATCCCATGAACTCTGGCATGGCTTCCAGAATAATCACCTGTGCTATCTATGCATATCGCACCTTTATAAAGATTTATGCAAAGCTTTCCAGATCTACTTCACCAAAGAATTTCTTGCGCGCGCCTTTTATCGTGCCAGAGACACCAAGCACGCGGATGATTACAGGCGTGTCACCGATGCGTGATGCCAATGCTAGCGCAGCGCGCACAGGCTCAACTGTCGTGTGACTGACGCGCAACAATCCTATCTGCTTCTCAGGATTCCAGCTGTCTTTGATGACTCTAAGGTGCGTCTCCGCAGCGCCGAGCTCACCCAGAAGGCCGATGACATTGAACCATATGGTATTGATTACTTCTGTGAACTCCACCTTTGTGTCAGAGATTACTTCATAGGCTAGATAACGTGCGCGCGGTCGCAACGTTGGCGGCAGCATGGCGGGCCTTGCAAACTTAATCTCTTCAGCCACGGTCCATCACCTCAACGTCACCCACAAGCGAGCCAGCGAGCTTCTTCTTGTTTCTCTCTATTATCATGGCAGGTATGTCCGCGGTTGCTGCGAATGCATGCGAAAGCTCTGCGCCCAGCACCACCATGAGAGCGATAAGTTGTCTTGGATCGCGTAGCTCCCATCTTGATTGTGCGCCGCTCACAACGACCATCTGATTGCGGAAAGCTGCTGCCAGCCTTATGTTAGTGGCTATGTACTGAAGAGTCCGGCTGCGTGCTTTTCGGAATGCGCGAAGCACAGTATTGAAGCTTACTCCTATGGCGACGCCGTTTGAGGCAGCAGCAGTCAGACAGATATCGTCCAGACCGCTATCTGGCCTGTTCAATTCCGGATGTACAAGCACATCGACGCGACTATCCTCGCAGGCAGCACGATTGATGCTGTAGTCACCGCCGGCAACAACCACGATAGGAACGAGATGCCTGACCTCGTTCAGTTGCTTCTTGAGTTCGGGAACGTCTGCGGGCCTGAGCGTAACAGCCGGTATCAGCTCCACCTTTACCTGCTGTTGCACAGCAGCAATGTTCGCCTTCAGTTGCTCAAGCCTTTCCTTTCCGGCGTAGACATCGGCTATTGCTATTCCTGACCAACCGAGCCGTCCGGCCATGCTGGCGAGCTCGGCTATATTGTGCTCGCCTGTGCTCATGGTGCTGAAGACCTGTAAATCGTAGAAACGCATCACTTAAATTTGGGCGGAAACAATAAAAAGATTAGGATTTTTCAGCGCTTCTCGGGTTTGTTCCTTCTCTCGAAACCCTTGCCCTTGCCTCTCAGCATGCGATGCGCCTTGCCAGCTGATGTCAGGCCGCGGAAGACACGACTTCTATTTGCGGGTTCACATATCCAATTCAGCTTCGGGTCGGCCTTTATGCACGGATGGTTTGGGTCAACTAATATTATTTCGTACCAGATGTCGCGCCCATCCTCGGCAACATAGTAGGAATTGAGCACCTCGAGATTCGGGAATGCTGAAGCGACACGCATCTCGGCGATATGTTGCAGGTTCTGGCCCGGTGTCATCGCATACATACCAGTCTTTGTCGGCTTTCGGCCGCCTGCTGGCTTCTCGCGCTTGCTCGTGCCCTTTCCGATGCGCGCGCGAACAATGACAAAGCCCTGCTTGGCTTTGTATCCGAGTGCGTGTGCGCGGTCAAGCCTTGTCGGCCCTTCCACTCTGAGTATTGACGGCTCGCGCCGCCACTGTATCAAACGCTGGCGAAGAATCTCGTCTGGCAATGTCTGCCATGTTTGCCTGAGGTATTTGTAGTATCCCATACTCCTCACATCACCGTTTTCACGGTTTCAAGAGTGAAAACTATTTATATCAGCAGTCTTTATAAAGTTAGCTATGCTCGGAGGAATCGTAGCAAAAATAATCTTGGGCATAGTGTTGGTAGTGGTTGGTCTCTGGCTGGTCCTGCCAGCCAGCGTCTGTGGCCTCACAGGGCTGTTGGCATGCAAGTCAATGTGGACCGAGCTCTGGGTGGTCATCCAAGGCATCGTACCCCTTGCATTCATATTCGTTGGCCTCATACTTATCTGGATAGAGGCAGAGGAACTGACGATGCGCAAGAAATAGTCAATAAAAATTTCGCACTACCACAATCTATTAATCTTTTGTATAGCAATCCGTATCTATGATTTCTTCGGGCGAAAGCATCTGCAGCAAGTGCAAGGGAAGGCTCTGGTGTGGCAAGGCTGCCTGTCCAATGCTGACAAAATTCTATTCATTACAGCGCACATTGCCGTTGCTGGATACCGAGATGGAGGGCAGCTCGCCGCCTGGCGTTTTCATAGGCAGGTCCGGGTATCCAAAGGTGATAATTGGCCCGTTGATACCCCCGCAGCTTGGGGACACGACGATACTCGACACACCAGAGCTTTGGGTCGGTCACAGTATAACCGACATATGCAATTTTCGATTCTCGCTTGTGCGTGGCAAGATTGTTGCAGACGTGAAATCGGCCGCTACAATCGACACAGGTGGAGCAGTAAAGAACGAACGGCTGATAACAGCAACACGCGAGCTTGCACTGGCATCTAACCCAGCTGATGTGGACGCTGTTTTTGATAAGCGACCCTCCGGAAGATTTGTTGGCGGTGATGAGGTGCAGCCCTTTGGTCCGAGTGCGCCAATTGCAAAATTCGATGTGACGAGTCTGAAGATCGATCGCAAGATTGACCGTGTGCACAGTGACACTGACATGAAGGCTGTTGATGCAGTGTTAGATTTATACAACAAGGGTGTGCTGATATCGCGCATACAGAAAGCGTTCTCTGTAGGAGCGCTCGGCATCGGAAAGCGACGCAGGTTCGTGCCAACGCGCTGGTCCATAACAGCCGTGGATGATACCATAGGCAAGAGCCTTATCCAAAAAACGAAGACATACCCTATCATAAACGAGTTTCGCGTATATGAACATGAGCAGCTTGACAACCGATGGATCGTTATGATGTTGCCGCGTGAGTGGTGCTTCGAACTGATTGAGGCATGGTATCCGGGCACATTATGGAATCCGTCCGCACGAATAGAGATATTCGGCGACCATGAGTTCTTTGACGGCAGGAAGGAGTATGCGGAAATCGGTGGCTGCTACTATGCAAGTCGCATGGCTGTGAACGAGCTTCTCAATGCGGAGCGCAGGCAGGCGGGTGTCTGTGTCTGGCGCGAGGCACATCCAGGTTACATAATGCCTGTGGGTGTATGGAACGTTCGGGAGGCCGTACGGGCAGCCGTCAAAAAAGAGCCGTCTAAATTCGCAACGCTAGATGAGGCATTGCAGTATATATCTAAAAAGTTTGACATTCCACTGAAAAGATGGATAGAAACGAGCACAATAGTAAAGGACACAATGCGTCAGCGAAAACTGTCAGATTTTGTGAGGTTGAAACAATGCAAGTGAATGAAATCATGTGCAAGTCTGCGCTTGTACTCACAGGATTGCCAGGCGGTAAATATGCGTTGAATCCGTACCGTGGTTGCAGCCACGGCTGTCTCTACTGTTATGCACCGTCTGTGTTGCGCGAAAATAGGCCGTGGGGAGGATTCGTTGATGTAAAGATAAACATTGCAGACGTGCTCGATGCTGAGGTTGTAAAATTGCAGAAAGGCAATGTCCTTATCGGAACGGTGACGGATGCCTATCAACCAATTGATGCGAAATACAAGATTACGAGAAGGTGTCTCGAGGTTCTTGCTGCACATGATTGGCCCGCAACTATACAGACCAAGTCAGCCCTGGTGACGCGCGATATCGACTTGATATTACAACTTTCCAAAAAGGATGTGGGATTTACAATCACCACGCTCAATGAGACAGTTCAGAAAAAGTTTGAACCCGGTAGCTCAAGTCCTGCAGCACGACTTGCAGCACTCAAAGAACTGTCGGATGCAGGAATACAGACATGGATTTTTATCGGTCCTGTTCTTCCCGGAATAACCGAAAATGAGATTGAAAATATAGTCCAGGCAGCAGCAATGGCCGGTGCGAGGTCTGTGATTTGGGATAAGCTCAGGCCGCGACCTGGTTGTGAACTGAAAGCTGAATATGTTGTGGATATAGCTGAAAGGATACGCAAAGCCTGCAACGCGACTGGCTTAAGTTGTACATCAGCTTTTCCAAAGAATTTAAATAATTCTTCAAATGATTAATTGTTTCATGCCGTGGTACAAGAACAGGCTCAAACAAGCACTGCGAAACAGCACTGCTGACGGCACAGCTAGTTCAGTAATGTCAGCAATAACAGGAACATACACCACACCGTTTGCGCTCGCGCTCGGCGCGTCCGATATGCATATCGGTCTCCTGAACAGTCTACCAAAGCTTGCGGGCACCCTAAGCCAGAGTTTTGCTGGACAATGGATAAGAGCAACAGCCAGCAGAAAGAGTGCATGCAATATAGCGGCACTCTTCTCACGCCTTATATGGTTACCGATAGCACTGATACCTTTCATCTTTACAGATAATCCTATATTCTGGCTCATAGGCCTATTGAGCATCTCGCAGATGGCCAGCAGCTTGGCCACGACTGCTTGGGCCAGCTGGATGGGCGACCTCGTGCCCGTCAGGATTATGGGACGTTATTTTGGCATGAGAAATGCTGTCGGCGGCATGGCAGCTTTCCTAACTACGATAATCGCAGGCACGATACTGACAACATTGGACGGCATGTTTGGCTTCACAACAATATTCATTCTGGCCGTTGCGGCCGGCCTGATTTCCAACTTCTATCTCAGACGAATACCGGACGTTTCATCAGTAGATGGCCGGTACGCAAGGTCTACGATGAAGGAGTTCGTGAAAGAACTAAAGTTCAACATCGATTTCAGGAAATTCACGTTTTATATTACTGCTTTTTATCTCGCAACCTACATTGCTGCGCCTTTCTTTATCGTGAGCATGCTTAAGGATTTCAACATCGGTTACGAGGCCTTTACCTTGATAATTGCGCTCAACGTGCTGACAACCATAGTCTCGCAACCTTATTGGGGACGTCTTGCGGACCGGTTCGGAGACAAGGCGGTGCTTACTGTATGCAGCTTTTTCACAACCATGGTGCCGGGTCTCTGGCTTTTTGTCCACGAGCCCATAGGCATGGCGGCTGTCTATATCCTTTCAGGTTTCGGATGGGCAGGCTTCGACCTCGCAACGTTTAACTATCTTCTTGGTGTCACGCATCACAGACCCAGTTACATAGCCAATTACAGCATGCTGACAGGTTTTGCAATCGTTGCGGGACCATTGATAGGGGGTTTTCTCGCCCAGTCCGATATTAGTTTTGCCACGTTAAGAGGGCTTTCGATGCTGTTTTTGGTTTCTTTCATCTTCCGTGCGGTGTTCTCGATATTGCTGCTACCAGGTTTGGTCGAGACAAGACCTGCCAAAACACCGCCCTCAACTCTAGTTCTTCTCTGGAAATCGATGACGATATATCCTATCCGCTTCTTTTCTCATGAGCTCGCTGTCGCCCAGCATTACATCTACCATCATAGAAGGCGTTAGATTTATTAGACTGTGTTGTGTTATCTTAGCATGCGAAAGCTGCTGCTTGCAGTACTTGCGATAGTGCTGATTGCTGGTTGTGTGGCACCGACAGGTGCAGGCACGCTCCAGCTCAAGGTAACCGACCAGGCGCAGAACATCACGGCCCTCACCATAACCATTGATAAGATTACGGCGCATTTCTCCACCCAAAACGTCACGCCGACCGAAGAGGGCACCGAGACCAACGAGACAGAAGGGACGGGCTGGGTTACTATACTTCGGGGCCCCAAGATGGTGGACCTGGTCGACGTGAAGGATCTTTATGACATACTTGGCGAGACGGAGCTTCCCGCGGGCCAATACACACAGGT
>JAHLMS010000020.1:8160-8967 GCA_018920245.1 Candidatus Aenigmatarchaeota archaeon | reverse complement strand
AAAGGATGCTGTGCTGAAAGCACTCAACCACCCGCTACTGGAGGTTGACTATGCAGGCGCAATGGGCGCGCTTATACACGTAATATGTGGACCTGACGCGACCCTTGCAGAGATCAACGAAGCAGGCGAGCTCATCAGCAAGAGGCTCTCACCTGAGGCGCAGGTCATCTGGGGTGCGCGTGTTGTGCCAGAGTTTGCAGGTAAGGTGCAGGTTATTGCCATCGTTACAGGTGTCAAGAGCCCGTACTTGCTCGGACCAGTCGAGCGCGAGGAACTTGCAAGGACGACCGAGAACGAATTGGGAATTCCAGTGATCCTACGTTGAAGCCACATACGTGAGCTGATACAATGGACACAAAATACATGGGAGAGGGCACGGAGCGCAGGAGTGATGAGGTGCCCTTCTTCCTGCTTTTTCCCAACAGAAACAATTAGGTGAGGGAATATGGACTTGGAGAAGTTAGGAAAAGAAGAGCTCAAGGTTCATGCCGAACTCTCTGCCTTGAGATATATGAACATGTTATTGGACGATATATGTGGCTACAGGGAGAGGGACAAAACATCCGGACAGAGCAAAGGATAACAAGCATACATAATCTTTATATACTACTTCAAAGTAATAAATAATAGGTGATGTTATGTATGAAAATTATTTGTCTCGGGCTGCTATAGGTGGCGCTAGAATTGATAAAATTGATATTCCCATTGTGGGTGAGATTGTCCAACGTATAATTTATGTTAATAAATCTATTATTAAAGGGACTACAGCATATATGGGTAATGATAAACCTGAAGATGTGTCGGGGG
>JAHLMS010000020.1:0-8150 GCA_018920245.1 Candidatus Aenigmatarchaeota archaeon | reverse complement strand
AATCTTTATATACCACTTCTGAGTAATAAATAATAGGTGATGTTATGCCAGGCAGGCCAGAAACAGTTGCAGAAAAGACTATGGAAGAAGTGCTCAAGATAAAAAAATATCAACAATTCCTAGAGGGACATGTTGCTGTTATGAGTTCGTCAAATCCTAAACTCAGATACTCCAATAATAATTCTAAACAACCCAGTCACTCCAAAAATTCCTATAATCCAATGTACGCATAGTGATTGAATCAGAGCAACGCGGTTTTTTCCCTTACGACCTTGCGATGCAGCGGCGTTTCTCCATATCGCTCGTAGTGCACGATGTCGTCCAATTTGTGCGGCTCCCTTTGTGCAGGGCGCTCAGCAGGCCAGCCCAGTGTTATTATTGCAGCCGGCCGTATCCATTCGGGTAGGTGCAACAGGGCTGATACATGCGGCTCCGAGAACGAGCCCACCCAGCATGTGCCAAGACCTAGAGCTTCAGCAGCAATAAGCATGTTCTGGGTCGCAGCTGCAACGCTCTGTATGCCGTAGAGGCGTTCGCCGCGCTCTCCATAAATGGCCCTTGAGATACGCACGTTGTTGCAAGCGATTATGAACACGGGTGCCTGTAACATCCATTTCTGCTGATAGGCAGCCTCGACTATATGTTGCTTAAGTTCTGGGTCCCGCACAACGACAAATTCCCAAGGTTGGCTATCGCCTTCGCTTGGCGCATAACGAGCCGCCTCGAGGACCATATTGACAAGATGTGCCGAAACGCCCACATCAGAATACTTCCTTATAGAAGCACGCTTCTTGATCTCATTCATAACTATGTCGTATACAGGTTTTACCTCAGGGAGTATAGCCTCAGGAGCCATCATGGGTCGCTTACCCCTGGCGAACTTTCCTATTGCTTTGAAAGGCATGCCTAAAAATTGGTGTTCAGCTATATAAATTAAACTTTTTATTCAGGCCCGGCAATCAATATGCATGCGGTATTCCGAACTGGTAGATATCTACGAGAAACTGGAGGCCACGAGCTCTAAGCTCGGCAAAACAGGAATAATTGCTGATGTTCTGAAAGCCGCTCCTGCAGAGCTTTTGCCCAAGCTGGTGATGTTGTTTTACGGCACGGTCTTCCCACCATGGTCTGAGGAAAAGATTGGGGTGGCTGACAAGATGATGATAAGGGCGGTTGCCAAAGCAGTCGGTATGAAAGAGAGCGAGGTTGTCGCAAGCTACAGAAAGACAGGTGACCTCGGGCTTTCTGCTGAGCAACTTATCGCTAAGAAAAGACAGAAAAGATTGGCCGCAAGGGCGCTTGATGTGAACAAGGTCTTCGATACAATACAGAAAATTGCTCGTCAGACTGGCGCAGGTTCGCAGGAAAGCAAGACCGCTTTGATTGTTGAGCTGCTATCCGTAGCGCAGCCCAAGGAGGCCAAATATATAGTCCGTACGGTGCTCGAACAGTTGCGCATGGGTGTTGCTGAGGGCATAGTGCGCGACGCTATTGCAAAGGCCTTTGGCATTGACACTGACATTGTCGAGAGCGCTTGGTATGTGCGGCCGGACTACGGCGAGGTCGCCAAGATTGCAAAAGAGAGGGGCGTTGCAGGCCTGAAGAAAATAGAGCTTGTGATAGGAATGCCTATCATGGTCCAGCTCGCCGAGAAGGCCCCTGATTTGAAGAGCGCTGTTGAGGCCTTCAAACGACCTGTACTCGAGTACAAGTATGACGGCGCACGCATTGCTGTTCACAAGAAAGGCGACAAATTCTGGCTCTATACGAGAAGGCTCGAAAATGTCACAGAAGCTTTTCCTGATGTCGTTGAAACCTGCAAAAAAGCCTTGATGGCAAAGGAATGTATTGTTGAAGGTGAGGCGCTTGCAATCGATCCCAAGACCAAGCGACCACAGCCTTTCCAGCGGCTCTCCCAGAGGATAAAGCGCAAATATGACATAGCAAAGGTTGCCAAGGAGATACCTGTAAATCTGCACGTATTTGATATTGTTTACCTGAACGGAAGAACACTTTTCGACAAGAGCCTGGAGGAACGTTTCAATATCCTGAAAAAGACAGTCAAACCGATTGCAGACAAGATAGAGTTTGCGCGCAGGCTCATTCCGAAAGACCTTAAGGAGGCCGAAGCATTCTACAAGAAGGCCCTCTCTGAAGGACAGGAAGGTTTGATTGTTAAGAATCTGGATGCATTGTACACGCCGGGCAGACGTGTGGCAGGCGGCTGGCTGAAGGTCAAGCCAGTGATGGAAACACTCGACCTTGCGATAATCGGTGCTACTTGGGGAACTGGCAAGCGTGCAGGTTGGCTCGGCTCGCTGATTCTCGGTATACGTGACCCAGAAACTGGAAAATTCCTTGAATGTGGCATGCTCGGCACTGGCATAAAGGAGAAAAAAACGAGGGCGGAAGATGTCACATTTGAGGATATGACAAAAATGCTTAAGCCCTACATAATTTCGCAATCCGGGCATGATGTCAAGATAAAACCGAAAATAATCATCGAAGTCGCGTACGAGGAGATACAAAAATCACCCACATATTCCAGCGGATTTGCACTTCGTTTTCCAAGATTTATAAGATTAAGACCTGACAAGGGACCGGCTGAGGCAGACGATTTGAATCGCATAAAAGCGTTGTTTGAAATACAGAAAGGAAAGGCTCCGGCAGAAACAGGCGAAAAATAGCTACAATTCTCCATTCTTTACTTTATTACAAAACTCTTCGTATACAGCGGCATCTATATCGTCAAATCCATCGAATATAGCAGATGTTCCGTTGGCAACAGCAGCGCTCGTAACGGTGCGTGCAAAGCCGTCTATAGTTGCTGTACCCCCTACTATCCCAAGACGTTGAGCCAGTTCTATGCCCACACCAGCAACCAGCGAGCCCAGTGTTATCACGCCTCGCTTGCCGATGGTCTCCTCTATCTCCTCTTTAGCATAGTCCTCACGATGTTTGCGCCAGAATTTAGGGTCGAGATAATCTAGTATAGCGTGCTTGCCTACAAACCAGTCGTATACGCGCGTCGCGAATTTCGTGAAAGCATAGCCGGCAGTCATGTGGGCGGTAATGTGCCATGCATTATTACCTTCTGTAAACAACTTCCACGCGCCGTATGCACCAGCTACTGTTACAGCTATGTCAGTTACAAGTTCGTAGACGGCATTGAAGCAGGAACGCTTCTTGCGCACACATTCGAGCTTATCCAATTTTTGCTGCGCATCCGCATTATCAGGCAGCTCATCCAGTGCGTTCTTGTAAGCACGTTTGGAAAAATTGGTTATGAGTCCCATGAAAGAAGTTGTACAGAAAACTTTTTAAATCCTCAAGCGACCTTGTCCGGTATGCCTTTGCGCAAGTCAATGAACTGCCACTGCTTGTAGTTCAACTTGACAGCGAGCACTGGTTTCGCATTGCAAGTTTTCGCAACGTTCACCAGCTCTTGGAGCTGTTGAGCATGGTCATTTGGATAGTAGGTTGATTTGCGCGACTTCACCTCTATTAGCTGAACTTGACCTTTGTTGTCTATTGCGATAAGATCACATATTGCATTGTTGTGCAGTCCTGAGCCTGCAACACGATGAACAACAAGACCTTGTTTGGATAGCAATTCGAGCAGCTCGCGCTCCCTACGCGAACCCTTTGCAGAATGTGGCATGCAATGATATCGGAGTTCATGTTTAAATCCTTTTCTTTGCAAACCTCTTGCATGGCAGACATTGGCATAGAGGCGGCGTTCGGAATCTGGTTGGAAAAGGAATATGGCCCAGCGCTGGCTGAAATATTGAGCCAAAAATTCAAGCCCACTTTGAAAGGCAGACAATTGTTATGTCCAGCGTGCGGCCGAAGCTACGAACCTTCCAATTGTCCGAAAGATAATAAACCCTATACTGTGCATATGGAAGATGGCAACCTGCGGTTGCGATGCGATTATTGCGGCAGCAGACCAGAATTCAGGGGTAATTGTGAAAACGATGGGGCCACACTGAATTTTTATCTGGCTGGAAAGGATCCGAGCGGCTTTGGCCTCAAACACACAGAATTTCGTGAACATATTGTACGACTTGTGACTGTCTATTCAACAGGTGAAAAGGAACATGGAAAAGTTTATCACACACCAAGCTTCTATCAAGGCATATGTAACATGTCTGAAACTAGTGCTAGCAGAGTTCTTCACCATCTTGCAAAAGATTTAAAACAACTGCGCGAGGAAAGGTATTCAAGAACCGCAATCATAAATGACGAGTATATGTACAGAATAACCGATGAAGGCATGACCGAGATCGAAAAGTTCATGAAAACCGCACATAATTTTTCGTTAGCTAAACCGCTGAAAGAATTCTTAAACGAGATATTCAACGATTTCAAACGGAATAATATGCTCACGCTCACGAAGCGGACTGTCGAAGACTGCAAGCTCAAACCAGGTATCGATTCAGACAGGTATGAGATTATGATACGGGACATACCGCCGTATAAAATGAACGATGCGAAGGATTACTACATGAAAAGATTTCCACTTGAGGTGAAATCAGAATGAGAGAAATTTATTATGTCTGGGCCAGCTGGTTGAAAGCTTTTGATTATTGTCCGCAGAAACTCCTGTTGCAAATGAGACAAGTAAGCGCTCCACCGACACGTGACTTGTTTGAGAAGACTATCGAGCACAACGTCGCTGAATGCATTGTCACAGCAGGCCTAGATATGCTTTCGCTGGATAACATTTTCGAAACTTCCGAGCTCGATTCTTACCAGATTGCCGAACGGCTTTATGATACTTCCATGACGCATGAGAACTATGGTAAAATAATCTCGAGGGATAATGTCAAACATGATGCTGAGGTGCTGGGACTCGGTGAGCGGGAATTGAAGGAAATGGGCCGCATGATCGCCTGCAAACTCGAGAAAGCATGTGGAAACTATGCCGACTGGGTCAAAAAATCGGCCGATGAAAAAACGACCTACAAATATGTATCAGAACAGAAGTTCCGGGCGAATGATAAAGGCATTGACGATAAGCATGGTATTGCTGCGAAACCAGATTTCGTTGTTGTGGAAGACCGAAAAGGGAGCAAACTTGTATATCCAATTGAGGTGAGAACTGGCGATTCGCGCGAACTCTATAATGGCGAGATGCTGCAATTGACCGCAGAACTGATATGTGTAGGTAGGAACTACAGCAAGATCAATGAACTGGCAGGTGATAATAACTGGACTCTTTACATGAGGCCTAAAGTCTTCTTTACAGATGGTAGCATAATGGAAGTGGACCTCAGCGACAGAAAGTATATGGACGATGTCTGGCGCATTTCACGACAGATAAGGAACATAGAGGAAGAATTTGAGAAAGGTATATTGAAACCTACCTACAGATGTTCGAGCTGCTCTTTGGCAACGCTTGTGATAAATGGCAAACCTGCATGTGACAAGAAGAAATAGTGGCCAACCCGTCGCTCTTGAGCCGTTGGCCGTCACTGAAAATGTTGTTTGAGTACGCTGTCCTTTCGAACAGCAAAGAAAGATTGCTTTGATTTATTTAAAAACATTGTGGTTGGCTGAAATATAATTCGCGGCATCACTTTTTGCGCTTGTTTTTGCTCTCAAATTGTGCAACGAGTTGTCTCGTCTTTGCAACTGTATCTGGATTCACGGACATGCTAGTCACACCCTTGCTCACGAGCCACTCAGCGAATTCCGGATACACAGACGGCGCTTGTCCACATATGCTTATAGTTTTTCCATTGCGTTTCGCGCCCTCAATTGCCATTTCTATCGCCTTCATTACAGCGCGATCGCGCTCATCCAAATATCCCATCTTGGCCAGCAATTCGGAATCTCGGTCTGCACCCATTATAAGTTGCGTCAAATCATTTGAACCTATGGAAAATCCGTCACACAGCTTGCTGAAATCGTCCATACGGAACACAACAGATGGCACCTCAAGCATAAGCCAGACCTTGAAGTCCGCGCTCCGCTTTAGCCCCTCTTCAGCCATTATTTTCAGGCACTGCTGCACCTCCTCAGGCTTGCGCACGAACGGCAGCATCACCCAAACGTTCTTGTATTTTTGTCTGACCTTTTTGATTGCTTGACATTCCAATCTGAAAGCCTTTTCGAAAGGATCAGCAATGTATCGGCTAGCGCCTCGCCATCCAATCATAGGATTATTTTCGATAGGCTCATACTTTTCGCCGCCCGGCAGCGCCCTGTATTCGTTTGTCTTGAAGTCCGAAAAGCGCACCACAACGGGTCTTGGAGCGATATTTTTCGCTACCATGCCTATGCCTTCGGCCAATTTATCAACATAAACATTTGCCTTGCCTTTTGCAATCAGGTCGAGCGGATGCTCATTGATATAACTGGCTATTATGAACTCCAGTCTCATCAGGCCGATGCCGTCAAACGGCAGTTTTTTGTATTCTTCAATCTTCTCCGGCACTCCAAGATTCATGTAAATCTTCGTGCTTGTTGGAATGGGCTTTCCGACTTCAAGAGGCACGGGCTTTTCGAGCAGCTTTTCAATAACACCTTCATAGACAAAGCCGTCTCTCGCATCTATCGTGTAAATCGCGCCATCCTTCAGCACTGTTGTGGCATGTTCGGTGCCGACTATGCATGGTATACCAAGTTCGCGGCTCACTATTGCAGCGTGTGCAGTTGCACCGCCCTCATCTGTAATTATCGCGGCAGCCTTGCGCATCGCTGGCACATAATCAGGCGTCGTCATGCGGGTTACAAGGATGTCGCCGGGCTTGACCCTATCCAGATTTTTGATATCAATAATTTTTGCAGGTCCGCTGGCTGTGCCTGGGCTTGCGGGCAGTCCTTTCAACACAGGAGCAGCACCGACTTTTTCAATAACAGCAAATTCCACCTTCTTTTTTACCCAAACGGTCTCAGGCCTCGCCTGAACGATGAACACAGCCTCTGGGAACTTAAGGTCGCGGTCAACCGCCCACTCGATGTCTTGGTGATTACCATAATGCTTTTCAATCGCAAGGCCATATGCTGCAAGCTTCTTTATTTCTTCATCCGTCAAACAAGGCTTCTTCGCCCTTGTTGGTGGAATAGGCATATGAACGGTATGGCCGGTCTTGGGGTCGCGCAGATATTCGACCTCTTTCTTGACTATATCGCGTTCAATTATCTTCATTGTCTTCTTGTCAACAACCCAATGGTCTGGTGTAACAGCACCACTCACAACAGCCTCGCCCAACCCCCAGTTGCCTTCGATGACTATTCTTGATTCGTCTCCGGTTGCCGGGTCTATCGTGAACATGACGCCGGCTGCCTTGGAGTTTACCATTTTCTGTACAGCAACCGACAGCGCAATTCTGCCATGTGCATAGCCCTGTTGAATGCGGTAGAATATTGCACGGTCCGTAAACAGCGAAGCGATGCATGCCTTGACACGGTCAAGCAGCTCGGCTGTGCCACGCACATTGAGGTATGTTTCCTGTTGACCCGCGAACGATGCGCCTGGAAGGTCTTCAGCTGTTGCAGAGGAGCGAACAGCAACGAATGGGTTCTTAATATTCAGCCGCTTGCCTAACTCAGTATATGCACTGATTATCTGTTTCGCCAGGTCTGGCGGCATCTTCGCGTTCATTATCGCACGCCGTATTGTTGCACCCACGCGTCGCAATGTGCGCGTATCGTTTGGATCTATAAGCTTGCGCAGCTCGTTAGCGATAAGGTGTTCAAGCTTGTTAACAGAAATGAAATGGCGGTAAGCAGAAGCTGTTATTGCAAATCCGGGAGGCACTGGTATCTTTGCCGATGTCAGCTCCCCTAAGTTGGCGTTCTTGCCGCCAACAAAGTTCGTATCGCCTTTTCGCAATTGCTCAAACCATAGAATATATGCACGTGCCTTGTCAACCTCTGCCATGCTTAAACTATAGTGTGGACAATTTAAAAGGTTTATATCCCTTTGTCAGCTTTTTAATTTAGAGCCATTCTCTGTGAGGCTATAACACAATTTCTTACCATGTTTTCTATCACTTTTAATAAGTCCCGACATTCTTAAATATCTCAATATGTTTTCCACTGTGGTATGACTTTTTCTTAACCATATTCTTTCAATTCTTCCAGTAACTTCTTTTTACATTTCTCTGAGCACCATGTTCGTGGTTCATCATATTTGAAGG
>JAHLMS010000001.1:9430-63871 GCA_018920245.1 Candidatus Aenigmatarchaeota archaeon | reverse complement strand
GCATGGCATATGCCGCTCATCAAGCACGTACTGCGGCGACAACTATTGTGATTCAGGCGAGGACTGTGCAAGCTGTTCGGCTGATTGTGGTGCATGCCCAATGCCACCCATACAACTCCCACCACCAAAGCCACCGGAAGAAAAACCTCCAGTGGCTGTACCAACAGTGCCAACAACTGAATGGCCAACCTACGTAGTCACGAGTTGGACACCAGGACAAGTGTTTGACGTACCACCGCAGGGCATGACACTGCTGATAGAGGGTAATTTGCTTGACGGTTCACCGCAGCCTGGTGCATCAGCTGTAATAATCTTCCCTTCATCAAAAATCACAATAAATGAACTGCACAAGATAGATGCGAGCACATTTGCACCGTTGCCTAAAACAGACAGCATTACAGCAGTACAGCTTTCAGCTGCCGAGATAAGCATTACTGGTGGCCAGAAATACTTCTGCGCCAACTGGGAAGGAACAGGCTTTGATGCTAACACAGTAACGGTCTACAGCCTCTATGATGGTGTTTGGACCGAACTGCCAAGTGCTTGGATAATCAAGAATCTGACAAGCTCTGTGATCTGCGCAAACATTACGGCAGCTGGCACACCGTTCCTCATAGCTGGTTTGGTGCCGGTAATGCCACCGATGCCTGCAGCTTTGCCGCTTTACGACTTGTGGATTGCGGCAATATTCGTTATTGTCATTGTTATTGCCGTTTTCGGATTGGTTCTTCTGAGGAAACAACCAAAAGCTGCACCATCTGAGGTACCTGAGAAGGCCGAAGTGACAAATGTAAAGGCCAAGAAGCTCAAGGCTAGTAAGATAAAGAAGAGAAGAGGCTAAAATTTACTTCAGAAGTTTTCTTGCTTCGTTCAGGTTGCTTACCTTGAATGCTATCTCGGCCGTGCCTGCATCGCGGTTGGTCATAAACACGGATTCAATATCAATGCCGAGGTTTGCCAAACTTCTCGCAAGTCTTGCAAGCTCTCCAGGTCTGTCCATCAGTCGCACTGGAATAATTTCATATTCAGAGAAATCCAGCTGCGCATTGCCCAGCGCCTTGCGTGTGACATCTTCATCATCCGTGATTACCTTTATTATTCCTATACCATCTCTAAGCTCCGTGGAAATAGCCTTGATATTCACCTTCGCGCGAGCCAGCACCTCACACACATCTGCTAGCGCACCGATGCGATTTTCAATCACAACCTCGAATTGTCGCATTATATCACAATATTAAATGTTCAGTAAACTATTTAAGTACTTCCTTGGCTTTGTCGATATCGCTTACCTTGAAGGCTATTTCCTTGAACTCACCATCACCGCCGAGCAGGAACAGGTTTTCGATGTTTATTTTTGCGCGGGACAGTAGTTTAGCCGCCTTCGCAAGCTCACCTGGTCTGTCAGGCAATCTTACTGCAAGTATTTCAGTTTCATCAAATTTGAACTTTGACTTCTGTAGTGTCTCCTTTGTAGTCTTGTGGTCCTCCGTAACCAAATGCACAATGCCAAAGCCGTTGCGAATATCCGTAGATATGGCCTTTATGTTTATTGCATTGCGCGCGAGCATGTCGCACAATTCCGCTAGTGCGCCCATCTTGTTCTCAATTGTAACATCGAACTGCTTCATGTTGAATACCTCCCTCTGTTGGTCAGAAACTCGAGATTTCGCACATAAATATTTGACAAGTTAGATATAAAAATGTTTTTTACTGTTCATCATTTGTCTTACAGAGTAAAATTCTAAACCCCTTTTCTTGCTAGACGCAGCAGTTCCTTCGGGCTCCCCAGCTCTAGCAACTCATCATGTTCAACCACAGGTATCCCGAAGATTTCTTCATCCCTGCTGTGTTCGGTTATCATCAGCGCTGGCTGGCGAACCGTTTCCATGAATTGCTTCAGTGCTGGTGCACGCCTTACCATTGCACGCATGTCAGCCTCTATGTCCGACAACAGCAGTGCTTTTTCGCGGGCGAAGACATCGAAGGGCGCCTGTCCGACGAACTCTGTCTTAAAGCCCAGTCCAGACAGTGCTAAATTGACCATCCTCTCAAGCTTGTCCTTGGGTGCAGTTGCCTGTTTTTTCACTTCTTTGAACATGTTCGGTTGATGCACTATTCGTTTTTTGAGCACGGTCTCTATTTTCTGAACCATAGCCAGCGGCGCCCTGAGGCGGCTATGCTCATGGCAGTATACAGTTTTCTTGCTGATTCCGACAGCATCGGCAAGTTCAGCCTGGGTCATACCGGCCCCTTTGCGTGCTGCTTTAAGCAGGCTAGGTTCTATCTCCATATAGAGTCCGCCCTTGTCTCTGAAAAGCGCAGGCACAATATCGTTAATAATTAATTCCTCGAAAGTCTCGATCGAGAGCGTCGGCAGTTCGTAACGCTCGTATATGACTCCAGTCGCGAGTCTCTCCCTGCTAGTGGTCTCGCCTATCACGAGCACACCAGCATTCATATTTGCCGAAATCGTCTTCAGGTTGGTAGCACTCGCTGGTTGTAGCGCATCGATGTTTGAAAGAACCTTCAGCATTAGCAGCCTGTGCTTGCGCGCGGCAATGTCAAAGCAACCGTGGTAACAGCATGTTGCCCAGCCGTGCTCGTCAAGAACAGACTTGGCACGCTCCATCAGCCCTATCCTCGTCATATTTTTAAATTGTGCGCTACGCATTTATTCCTATGCCTGTTGAGAGCCAACGGCCGAAGGCCGTCAGGGCACAGCAGGCATAAAGGGCCGGTAGCTCAGCCAGGTTGGAGCGCCAGTCTTATAAAACTGGACGACCGGCGGTCGTCAGTCCGACAACGTTCCAAAAAGTGTAAACACTGGTGGTCAAGAGTTCAAATCTCTTCCGGCCCACCATTGATTTTTTATGGTATTATCCATGGTACGCGGTTTCTGTTGAAGGTTTCTTGTACTCAGTCCAGCCGACAGCTATCTTGTCAAACAGCTCCGTTATGACAGGCTTCAGCTTTTCCCAATCATTGTAGACTGTGGTCACCCATTCGGCAAAGTCCTTTTCCGAGAATTCGACAGCAATATGGTTTCCGACCCACAGGATTGCCATTAGTTGTCTGTAAATATCGAACATACGTTCGCGCTCCGCTTCGGTGAGCATGCGGCGTTCAAAGTAGCAACAGTAGTTCTCCCCACCGCCGATTATAGGCTCTATCATGTCATGTGCGATATGGTCCAGCTTGTCCATTATACCAATCCGCACGTTGTCAACGAGCCTGCCTTCCTCGATCTTGATGCGGAAATTTGCATCCAGCCATTTCCAATCAGGTAGTTTCCTGTATTTTTTCCTCAACTTTGCCCACTCGCGCTCAGGTTGCATGATAGTTTTTAAACATCGAGCACTTAATAATCTATCGGGCCGGTGGTCCAGCGGTTAAGACGCCACCCTTACAGGTAGACGTGCAAAGCACGTCATTGCCTTGAAAGGTGGATATCGCAAGTTCGAATCTTGCCCGGCCCACCAGCATTTAAATATTCTGCGAAAACAATTCGTTCACGGGCCGGTGGTCTAGTGGAAACGAATGACGGCCTAAGGCTGTCTTGCTGCACTGACGCTACCTTGGCAAACAGAATGACGACTGAAGGTCGTTTCTGCCCCGTCTGGTAGAGTTCGCGGGTTCGAATCCCGCCCGGTCCACCACTTCTCAGAAGACTGTGCTGAGTATTAACGTCTCTATTATTGCCGCTGTCACCAACACCAAGATTACAACAACTATAATGTGGCCGATGTCGATATAACAACGCTCGGATGAAATATTTATATTGGACCGCAATCATTCTGTTGGCATGAATTTTTGGATGCCTGTGGCAAAAAAGTTCTTTGTGACGAGTGGCCGTGCAAGCGGAGAAACCAAGAAGGGCACGGTTCAGGAAGCCTTCATTAAGGCTCATATCAATCAGTGCAATCTCGTTCCTGTCAGCTCTGTGCTCGATCCGGATGCCGTACAGCTCAGCAACCCACCAACAATACCGCACAGCGCCATAACGTTCTGTGTGATGGCAGAGGAGCTTGGAACAAAGGGTTGCAGCATCGCAGCCGGAGTCGGTTGGTGCTACATGAGAAACAAGGATGGCATGGTAAAGAAGGCGTACGTTGTCGAGGACCACGGACACAAGGAGGAGCGCGCCGTCAAGGAGACGCTAATGCTCTCCCTTATCCAGATGGCTGAGGCTGAAAATCTGATGATATACAATCCAAACAACCCATCTGAGCTGCTCATGAACCGCAAGGAATGGGCTGAACAGCAGGCAGCGCTCGGAAAGCATTTCGACGGCTGGAAGAGCCCTGAGCGGGAGTTTCTGAAGTACCTTGAGGAAAATGCATCAAAGTTTTTCAGATTCGAAATTAAGGGTTGGGACAAAGTTCCGGAAGATTTCGGATACGTAGTGGCAGCACTTGTTTTCGTGTTTGATATATGATATGCAGGAAGCTCTATACCAAATGGATGGCCAAAACCCAACGCGAAAAGATAAGGCAGATACTTGAGAGGGTTAAAGTTTCTGGAACTACTCTTGATGTGGGCTCGGGACCAGGCTTTCTTGAAGAAAGAATATTTGCGATAGCGCTTGACAACAATCCAGAATATCTTAAAAAGTTCTCCGGACCCCGTGTCCTTGCTAGCGGGGATGAGATGCCGTTCAAAAGCAGAAGGTTCCACACAGTCTTCTGCATCGATACAATTCACCTATTGAAAAACCCAGATGAACTCGTGCGTGTTCTTTCACCGAAAGGAAAACTCATCGTGACCCTACCGTGCAACAAATGGAACTGTGAGAGAAAGCTTAAGGAGCTTACTGATAAATTTCACGGACTAATACCCAAAGAAAGCTTTATAGTTAAAACTGAATCAGAGTGGGACGCAGTAATGGTGTTCGCTACTCAGGGCCCTTGATGAGGAATTTCTCGAGCAGGAATTTGCCATATTCATTCTCTGGCGTTTTCCAATATAATTTTTTTTCATATACAAATCAGCGCGACTTGAACGTTCTGTCCATGGCCCACTTGAAAAGCATTAGCAGAACGAAGATTGCGACCGCAGCAGTGAGACGCATGATTGCGTTCAGTGGCAATAACACCAGCGCAGCCACTGCCGTACCAATTGCTGTTATACCATAGAGCATGTCAGAGTGCTCGATAGTATGCCAGAGATGGCGCACCTGTTTTGGGATAAAAAGAATAGCAAGCACAGCCAGCAAAATGAAACTAGCACTGCATACGCCAAGCTCTATTCCTTTCACAGGGCAGCTGGTAGCAGCAATTATTATTAGAATCGCTAACACCACACCCAGTACTGCGCTGCGCATGCCTGGCAGATGGTGCTTTACAAGCGCATGCCTGAAAGGTTTCTTTGCCATTTGAATCCCATCAATATTTCAATTGATATCTTAATATACCGCCTATGCCACCCATGCCCAGCAACCGTTCGCCTGCAGCATGCTGGGAGCTGATTATCATGACAGTTGTTCGTGTTTTTTCAGCTGCTTCCATCACTTCGGCAAGCTCACGGACTCTTTTGTCCGAAACGAGCAATAGTTCGACAGCGCCGGCCTCTATCGCTTGTTTTGTTTGTTCAACACCATAAACGGCCAATCCATCTTTGCCTATCTCTGTTAGCAGGTTTTCAACAGCCCTCGATTCGGCTTCCACACGACTGCTTGCTTTCAGTCTTTCGAGCGTGCCTCTGCGTAGCAGTTCTACAAGCCCAGGCTCGCCTGTGTGGCTTACGGCATCAAGTATCGTCTTTTCTGCCAACGATTTTTCACGCTCTGCGATGAACCTTGCAAACTCCTCCCGCGTGAAGCCTGGGCCAGCGATTATAACATGCTTTACATTCCCACTGTGTTGCTTCAATGCTGATGCGATGCTGCCGAAATACTCCGGCTTGCGTGAAACACCCTCGGCCTTTGAAAGCCCTGGGCCGGATATGTGCAGAATATGTTTCTCCCTGTCTGTAAGTAGCCATATATCGGCATCCCGCTCATCCATAACAAGAATCAGTACAGGCTCGGCCTTTTTTGCAGCAGCCCTTATCTTGTTTATTTCCCAGGTTTTCCACGGTTTCTGCACGGTGAGGAACGTTCCGGGCTTGACATCAATGCTGTGGTAGCCTTTGCCTATGTCAGGTGGCGCCTCCACGATTTTTCCAGTAAGTCGCAACCGCTCTGCCATTTCCGCCTTTTCCACAAGCAACGTAAGTGTGACAGGTCTCCGACCAACAACCTCCGCACCATCACCCCTTTCCACCTGGACGCTGCGCTCTGTCTTGGCAGTGACAAGCGTGCCAGGAATAATGATATCATGTAACAGCCAGACGTCATCGTTGTCCTCAGGTGTGAGCTTGGCTATATTATGCTTGAGGTCGAAAGTCGAGCGCATGCTAACATTTTTATGCATGCCTGTATTTAATATTGCACATGCCTGAGTTCATTCCGGTCCTTATTGTAGCAGTGCTGATATTTGCTGGCCTGCTGCTGGCTTTCGGCGCAGTGGTCACAGTACCGCCTTCGCCGCAGCCTCATGTTGGCGGTGGGCTTACAGAAGAGTATAGGCACATACCCATCAGTGGCAACTTTTCAGTAGGCTACGTTTCAGCTGAGCTGCCTGTTGCGAACATCTCCGGTACCGTCAGCCGCGGCCTGCTCTCTGGCGAGGACAAGGCCTACAGCTTCTTGATATCTGACCCGGCATCCGTGACAGGTGGCCATGTGATACTGCATGTAAACGATTCGAATCTCTACGGCAGGCTCATCGTAGCCTTGAACGGACAGGAGCTGTATAATGATTATGCCTATCCGGGTGACCATTCGATTGTCTTCGGTCAAGGTTTATTGAAAGAAGAGAACTTGCTCGAGATAAAGGCTGAGTCCAGTGGCTGGCGCTTCTGGGCGCCGACAATTTACAAGTTCACCGCGAACGCGACCGTGAACTGGAAGGGTGCTTTGGAGAAATCATTCAACTTCACGCTTGAGAGCAAGGATGTGGCGCTTGCAACAAAGGGCAGGCTGGTGATGAATGTCAAGCGCAGGGAGGGCACAGGCCAGCTGAATGTAACATTGAATAATGAGAACATATACATGGGCACTAGCATGAACATTGTCAAGGACTTCACGCCTGACAAGTTTGTCGTGGGCACCAACTATATCAAGATATCAGCCCCGGCTGGCACAAGATACACCATTGACAGCGCCGAGATAATCATTTATTTTACATGAGGTGTTAGGATGTCTGAGAGCTATTGTGTGCGTTGCAGGAACGCCATTGAAATTTACAAGAATATGTGCCCTAACTGCGGTATGAAAAAGCCGCCAGGCGGCTGGCCTGTGCGAAGCCTTTAATTTAGCATTTTGATGTACGTGAAATAAAAATGGCCCAGCACATGATAACTTTTTAACCCCGTGAGTGCTATTTGTAAACGATAGCAATGCCGATTATTAAATGTCCAATCTGTGAGGAGAAAGTTGATGTATCTGATGTATCGAACTACGAGCAGCATATGTCTCGCCATGGTGTACCACCCCGGCCAGCCGCACCTACGAAAGAAGGGTCGGAAAAGGCCAAAGTACCAGTTTACGTGCTCAAACGCGAGCACTTGACAGGAATTGGCAAGGAACTTCTGAAGGCCAGATGGCTCGAACTTTTCATTTTCGTTCTTGTGGGTGGGCTGGTAGCGATTTTCGGCTTCCCGCTCCTCGGTGCTGCGCTGCTACTTTTGGGATTTAGGAGTATTATTCCATCGGCTGATGAGCTGATGCAAAAGGCCGAGGAGCACTATGTCAAGCACATAGTCATAGAAGTAAGGAAACCCAAAAAAGAGGAAGAAGAGAAAGAAGAGGAGGAAGAAGAGGTTAAGAAGCCGCCATTCTTCGAGTAATAGGTGTTTTAATGGATTATGAAGCATTGTACCAAGAGCCGATGAAGATACATGGTGGTGTCATAGCCGCGATGATACTGCGCGACTTCATCCTGGTGCTCGCAATAGTGCTGGTCGCATGGCAGTTTTATATGATATATCCTATTCTCAGCCTGGCAACGCTCTTTGTCGGCTATTTCATGTTGCCAGGAAGTTACCGCGAGGATGAACCACACAAGGCAGCGAGCGCTTGGGTACGCACGATTCTTGGCCTCGCAATAGCGATAGTTTTTTACTTCATTCTACAGGGCACATTCGACGCGCTCATTGGTAGCATAGTCTCTATCCTCATCTTCGTGCCGCTTTTCATAGTACTTGGTTTATTTGCAAAAGGCAAGCCGTGGTTAAGTCTTGGAATATACGGATCTTTGATATTCTTCGTTCTTGTTGGTGGTGGCATAACGTTGGCAATAGTCAACCCCGCTATAGCCTTGTTCTTGCTAACTGCAGCCTATTATGTCAATCTGCCGCTCAAGATACCAGTGGAGGTCGGCCGAAAGGTAGAGATTTATATTTTCGAAAAATCCACAAAACCCACAGGTTGGGCGCCCGGAGAGCAGAGCAAGAACAGGGCCAATGCAGTCTTCCTCGGTCTGGCATTAGCAGGAGCGATACCTGTTATCCAAATGGTCTTGGGACCGACGACAGCAGCTTTAGGATGGGTTTTGTCACTTATATTCGGCCTTGGCATAATCATGGGCTACTTCGCAGGTCCTGAGGGCAGGCCATACATAGGATTAATAATTCTCTTCTTAGCAATAATGGCATTCTCATATCAATATACAGGCGTAATAGGTAGCTCAGTATTCGGTGCTTGGTGGCCGCAGGTCAATACCGCCATTTCAACAATTGGACAGCCCATGGGAGAGGTTTTCTCGTCAGTAGGGCAGTCCCTATCGGATGCCAAAATGTTGTTGACTTGTCCCTCATGCTATTATGCCGAGCAGGAAAGGCGAAAACAGGAAGCTAATGCAAAACTTATCGAAGGTGGTACTGTTAAGGCTATAGAACAGACCGAGTTCAAGGCTATAAACTATGTCGAAGCAGTGCCGAACATCGATCCAACAATCCCGCTAATAGGCAGCGTCAAGCTTGAGAACCAGGGCTGTTTCACTGCACGGAACATCGCTGTCACGTTCGGACAGCTGAAGCTCATAGACCCAAGGAACATTTCTGTAGCACACCCAGATTGGGGTCGTGTGACTCTAGCCTTTGATGCCTGTGAGTTCACATCATGCACAGGCGCTGATACAGGCAAGAACTCTGGCAGCACATGCGAATGGAAGAGCGAAAGGCCAAACAGTCCACCTGGTGATGTCAAGTCGCTGACATTCCAGTGTGGCAAGAAAGGCGATTATAATTCTGGTTGGGCCAATACCATGAGGATATGCGACTGCTTTGCACCTGTTGATACGTCTGAATATCCTAACCTCTGTGAGGGCGACTGCAAGGACGCGATTGGTAATTGCCAGTCTGACTGTTATGTTTTCAAGAAAAGGACATGCACGGACCCCACAGAGGTAAAAACCTACTGTCCTGACCCAGGCATACTTATATACAGCTATGCAGACTGGACAATTATACTCCCATTAAGCTACAGCTTCAGCTACACATCGAACGTGAGCATGGATAATATCGAAGTTATGAACAAAGATGTGTTCAACCGGAAGTTGCTCAACAATCAGATAAAGCTGTTCAATTCAGAGTCGCGGTACAGCGGCGGTCCTGTGAAGGTTGGCATCTATGTGCAGGACCAGCCGTTGCGTTCAGGAGAAGAGGCATTCGGCCGGATATCGATAACGAACACAGGCAGGGGCAATGTAACTGGAGGCACGCTCAAGCTTTGGTTGCCTTCGACGCTCACAGGCATAACCCTTGATGGCATAAGGAATGTGGGTGCGCCGAGCGGTTTGAGCAATTGTACAGATAGCATAGACACTGTTGGTAACATTCTTTACAAGACCGTGAGCTGCAACATCAACAACCTGCAACCAGACAAGACTGCGACATACGCCTTCAGGTTCACATACACGTTGGAAGACCTGGAAAGCAAGACGCTAGGCTTCCGCGGCACTGTAGACTACACATACACAGCTGTTTCAGAGATACAGCTGCCAATGATTAAGGCACCCATAGGAGGATAAGGTTTTATATTTGCAAAATGAATAGAGAAGAGTGAGAAAATGGCAAGAAAGCAAATATTCGGTTTATTGTTTGCTGTGCTCATAACAATTTTTGTTGCAGGTTGTGTGGGCGGTCCGTTCCAGAGCCTTTTCGGACAAGCGGGCGAAGTGAGAGAGGCACCCGAGGACATAATTGTCGTACAGAACGAAAACATAGTGCCTACACCACCCGTGCTCGCCAGCGATGAGTTCACGGTCTCGTTTGAGGTAAAGAACGTGGATGACATTAATACTGTACCGTCTGTCAATGCAGAGCTGTACGACTGGGGCTTGTGTGATGAATCAAAAATAACTGGTTGGACAAAGTTAGGCAGCAAGTACATACAAAATCTTGGAAAGATGGGACCCGGTCAGTCAAAGCCGCTCGATGTAGTCCTTGTTGCACCTTCTGCAGCACAGCTCGGAAACCTACCAGGAAGGTGTCCTGTCAAATACAAAGTCAACTACTATTTCACAGCTTCAACCTCGACTAGTGTTGAGGTTATAAGCGCTACAAGGCTGCGTGCACTGCAGACAGCCGGCCAGGCACCGACATACACGCCCACAACCGATATCGGTCGCGGACCGATAAAGATATACATGGCGGCGGTTAGCGCTATGCCCGCACGCACCGACAGCACGCTCTACATATCGATACAGGTGCAGAACAAAGGTGCTGGAACCTATCTTGCGGTACCTGAAAAGAAGCTCATATTGAAGGCACCGGATTCGTGGACGTTGCAGGACAACTGTGGAGATGAGTTCATAGATGCCGGGACAGAACCAGGCTACAAGCTCTACAAGAACAAGAGGACGATTGATCTCGTAGGTGCTGATAAGAAGACCTTCGAGATACGTTGCGGTTTCAAGATGCCATCTGAATCGGATGTCCCAGAAACAAAGGAATATTATGTTTTCTCCAGTCTGGAATACAGGTATGACTTGATAAGAGAACTAAGCGTAGACATAAAGCCGTAGCATAGATTTATTTGTCTATTTGAAGCATTATAGGCATGCAAAAAGTAGCATTGCTAGTTTTTGCCATTCTTGTTGTGGCTGCCTGCGTTCAGCTACCTTTTGGCAGGCAACAGGTCGGTATACCTGGTGAAACACATGTTGAAAATCCAGACATGAATGTGGAAGTAGTTGCATTTCCTGCAGAAGTGAAGGGTGGTCGCAATATATCGGTCACATGGAACATCACAAACAAACAAACCACAAACAGGCTCTGGAATGTCAATATAAATGTCTATGATCAGTGCCTGTTCAGTGGTGATGCGACAAAACATTTTGATGAGCTGCGGGAAAATCGTACACAGACATGGACATGGAGATGGTCTTCACAAACAACGCAATTCGAGCGCGACTGCAACATAAAGTTCAAGGTCAGCTGGGAGAGCAATGCCACAATAATCCAGGATATCAATGTACTATCAAGCACGGAATACTACACACGCGAGCAGACCGGCACGCTGGCAGCAATGGCAGGCACAACAACCGCCTCGACAAATCCTGTAACAATAACGCTGCGCTTCAGTGATCCACTTCCATGGGAGAACAACACTACGGTGTACATGTATATCGATATTGCAGACACCGGGGGAGGTTTCATAGACAAATTGCCCAAGGGTTCGATAAGAATAACGCTTCCCAATAACTTGAAAGGAGATTGTGACGGCTACAAGCCGAAAGGAAATGAGCTAATACTCGATCGTGACCTTAACTTCATCAATAAGGTGGCACCTTCGCTTACATGCACATTCCAAACAACAACAGACAGGCCGATAAGCACCGGCACGCTAAGTATTACAGCAAACTATAAATACGACCTCGACAATTCTTTCACTGTCAAGGTTAAAACAAAATAGGAGGATGATGTAATGTTTTTTGATTCAAAAGCAAAACTCGCAATGCTTATTCTAGGTGCTGTTATAGTGGCTGGTTGCCTAGGTGGTCAGCCAACGATAATCTCGGGCAACGGGCTCGAAATAACAAACTTCACTGCGTCCCAAGCGCAAGTATACAGCGGTTCCAAGACTCAGGTTTCGCTTGGTATAGAGAATCAAGGTCAGCAGATTGTAACCGTAGGCAACGGAGGCATACTTCTTATAGGTGCGGATGACTGGACACCTGGTAACATAGTGCGCAAGTTCGATAAGAATCTGCGGCCAGCTGACCCGCTCAGAAACATCCCTGCTGATATGCAGATAGAGACTTGGACATTAACAGGTCCAACGTTACCGCGCGGGCAATCACGAATATACACGCTCACAGGCAGGGTATATTATGACTACGTGACAACAGCATTTGGTCAGATAATTGTCTACCCGCAGTCCGAAGCGACAGCAGCGCAAAATAGAGGCGAAACTCTGGAAAAGTCAAGCTGGTCGGTTACCAATGGTCCGGTCAGTATGGCAGTCACAGTGGCACCTGACCCTGTAGTTGTATCAGGTCCAGGAGAAACATTCACGCTGCAGATCACTTTCACTAACACCGAGAAAGGAGTTGTTTATAGATACAACAACGTTACAGGCATAAACGCCGATGGAACCGACACAAGCAAGTTCAGCATACCTGAGGATGCGCTGAATGATATAATCGTTGGTTTGACAGGCTTCGGCACAGACCTTGTTATAATAGACCCGACTTGCTACGAGAATGTTGAGATTGTCGGCAACACAGCTTCGATAATCTGCGATGTCAACGTGACGTCTGGGGTCAATGTCAAGAAACCATTTTCAGTTGGTGTGAACGCCAGCTACGGTTATTATATTGACCAGCAGCTGTCGTTGACGGCATTGGGCAAGTAAGCCATTTATTTTTTCACGTATTTATCAAGGGTACTCTGGGGGCTCCTGCTCTTCTGGACCTCTGTTATCTCGCTGGCTTCAAAAACCGGTACGCCGTATATACCGTCATAGCCTGGCCGGACGATTATTTGACCGCATCTGTTTCTCATTATCGCTGTTACAATCTTCTCATCAACGACCGCTTTCAGCCTTTCCTCAGGGACATCAAGAAGGACGGTGAATTCGTTTCCAAAAGCTTTCATGAGTTTTGAGTATATTTCGAACACCTTCTTGCTGAATGGCTGCATATTATATAGGCCTCCTATCAGCTCGGACAGTGGTAACAGTGATTTGAATGGGATGGCACCTTTTGGCACGAAACCTTCAGGTCTGTCGGCCAGCTCTTCCACGCGATGCTCGACGCCTATCGTGAGCTGTCGCCCGCAAACAGGGCAGGTGTTCTTGCGTGCCAGCGCCTCTTTCGGGCTCATGACAACATTGCAGAACCTGTGGCCGTCCCAGTGATACTTGCCATATTTGGGATCAGTCTCAATTGTGAATAGGAACCGCTTTGGGTCCTTGTTTTTTATCGCATTCACTAACTCGGTGTACGTCGGCTTTATTTCAAACACATTCGCCTCACGGCCCAGCCTCCACGGATAGTAGCTGTGGCAGTCTGAGTTGCTCACCAGTGCAAAGCGGTCCAGCTGCGAAAGCCGCCAGTTCATTGCAGGATCGCTTGAAAGTCCTGTTTCGATAGCGAAGATGTTCTTGATTTGGTCTTGGAAACAGTCGTCTATGCTGTCAAAGCCTGACATGGAACCGAACAGTGAGAACCACGGAGTCCATGCATGTGCAGGAATGACCATGATGTCCTTTGAAATTTGCATCATAGCCTCGACAAGCTCCGGGCATGTTATCTTTCCAAAAACCGGTCTGCCGTCTGCCGACAGGTTTCCATATTTGCCGAGCCATTCGTTTATCTGTTCCACAATCTCGAACGACGGCGCGAGCAGGACGTTATGTATCTTTCGCAGCTTCCCGTCCTGGCTGTATATCAGCGATATCTCCGCACTCAGCGCAAAAAGCATATTTTTATCTTTGTAGTTGAAAAATCCAGAATCATCGACTGGTTTTAGCACAGATTTCAGCTCCGCCAGCCAGGCCGGGTGTGTGAAATCACCACAACCGATTAGATTGACACCTTTCATGAGGCCATACTTCTCTAAATTCGCGATGTTCATGTCCTTGCTGGTTGCCCGCGAAAAGTGCGAATGGATGTGCAGATCAGCAACTATTTTCACGACAATCACGACTGGTGGGCCGGGAGAGATTCGAACTCTCGACCTCCACCGTGTCAGGGTGACGTCAATATGGGATGATGATGCGAAGCATCATCAATGCCTTACCACTAGACCACCGGCCCGAACAGAAATTGCATAGAGAGTTTTTAAATACACATCAGACTATGCGGTCCAGTTCTTACTCATGACAGCCATTCGTCTATTCTTTTCTGTGTTTTGCCAGCATTTTCGCGGCGATGTTTTGTGGAAAAATTGTCACCAGCAGAATCATAAAAGATCAGTTCTGAGCGAGCATTAGATATTTTGGCAAGTCCGTATAGAAGCGCAACAAGCTTTTTCTCATCTGTCTTGTTGGGAGGCTGTTTTATCTCATAAACATCGGTATTGCAAATTATTCTTGCTGTTGGACGGCAATGCCCATCAGATTTATAGCTTATGCGTTGTGGTTTTTGGCCAATAATACTAAACAACTTATCAACGGCATCCATATACTTATCTTTGTCTGTAAGTGATACAGACGAATAATCAATTTCAATCTTGCGTTTTTGATTTTGCATTTCTAATGCTTGAGTGGAAAAACATTTAAATATAATTTCATTCGTGAATTAAACCATTGCAGAAACGACTGAAGGTCGTCATTCTGGTTCCTTTATGCCGCAGGGATCTGAAATTATTTAGCAGTTCAGAATTTAAGTACCCCCGCTCAGATGTCCGATATGTCCGAATGCAGCGGACGGTGCACCTTACCTCAAGATTCACAGACTCGAAACATTGTCATAATTGTCCAAATTGGTGCGCCCGGCGGGATTCGAACCCGCGTCACGAGCTTTTTCCGTTTTTCCGTGAACGCTTTTGCGGAACAAAAGGGTTCTTGGGAAGCTCAGATCCATACGGCATAGACGGCCTTTGGCCGTCGGTTACCGCTAGACTACGGGCGCAGAACTATTTTTGTTTCGGAGGTATTTTAATTTCAACGTAATCGCTGTTCTGGTTTATACGGACAGAAACGCTCCGCGCATCCGATATCTTTGCGTTCTTTAGTTCCTCTTCGAGCTTCTGTTGTTCTTTGAATGCCAACACCTTTACACCAAGTGCTGCCAGGTTGCTCATCACATCAGGTTCAAGCACACCAAATGAGTACACAAGGACATAGGCAAACTTTTTGTTCTTAGCATCGTCCAGTAGCCTTTTCACGTCTGTGTATGTGCCTGCATAGTTCCAGTTGTCGCGTGTCCACTGAGTCATCTTCTGTATGTAAATTGGCATAGCGCCAGTAGTATAGACAGCCATCGTTGTCGCCATAATGTATCACCCGAAAATTCCACCGAACCCTGCTGCCGCTGCTTCCTGTTCCTCGATGATTTTTGTCTTAGCCTTGTCCAGCAGCTGTTTTTCAGTTGCTACCACAAAATCCTTGATAAGCTCCTGACATTTTTTTACGCCTTCATCGCTGCCTGTTATGTAAAAGAAGCTGCCATCTCCAGCCTCCTTGATGCCGAGCGCGGATGCATCCCTTACGGTTATCGACTGCTTTGCAGCGACATCGAAGTCCGCACGAAGCATATCCTCAGCCTTGCGCGCATTTTCCCTTTTCACGAAGCAAATGAATTCTGCCATTTTCTCACTCTCCAGATTTTATCACGATAGCTTAAGGTTATGGAGCCTCGGGCGAGAATCGAACTCGCGACCTGTCGCTCACATGAACAGACGGCCGAAGGCCGTCATGCCCTACGAGGCGACCGCTCTACCAACTGAGCCACCGAGGCATGCAAAGAAATTAAAGGCGTGGAATTTAAAAGCCTTATATGCATGTTGCGAAGTTCTGGAAACGTTCAGGTAAGGTAGTACAATGTTACCTCTGTAGTCGCAAATGCCAGATAACCGAAGGCAAAACAGGATTTTGCAGGGTGAGGCAAAATATCGGCGGCAAACTATTTTCACTGAACTACGGCAGGCTAACCGCTATCAACATTGATCCGATACAAAAGAAGCCGTTTTTTCACTTCGCGCCAGGTTCTAATACCTTTTCCATTAGCACAGTCGGTTGCAATTTCATGTGCAAGTTCTGCTGCAATGCCGAGCTCTCGCAACTATGGAAAGAGGTAGAAGGTGAGGAATGGACGCCAGCGCAAGTGGTAAAATCAGCGAAAGAGGCTGGGTGTTCCGGCTTATGCTACACGTATGTAGAGCCGACGATGTTCTTTGAGTTTGCAGCTGACTGCGCAGCATTGGCGAATAAGGCTGGCCTCTATAATTGCTGGGTCACAAATGGCTACACGAGCCCTGAGGCGATAAAGGCCATTTCAAGGCATCTGGATGCGGCTGTAGTTGATTTCAAGGCATCTGGCAATCCGAAGGCTTATGCACAGCTCTCATCAGTGACGGATGTGCAACCCATTTACGATGCACTGTTGGCATACAAAAAGAACAAGATTTTCATAGAGGTCACTAACCTTCTGATACCACAGTACGGGGAATCCTTGGCTGATATGAGAAAGCTATGCAGATGGATTGTCGACAACTTGGGCCCAGATACGCCTCTGCATATTATCCGTTTCTTTCCATCGTACAAGCTACAGTTGCCAAGCCCAGACTTGAAGCTGCTCGAATCTGCATATGAAATAGCATACAATGAGGGCCTACGGTTCGTTTACCTAGGAAACATCGCAGGGCATAAGTACGAATCGACCTACTGCCCCGGCTGTGGGCGGTTGCTGATAGAGCGATATGGCATAATGGTCAAAAAAATAGATTTGTCCAAGGACTTCAGATGCCCTGCTTGTAAGACAAAAATACCGATAGCAGGAACTCGTTGGATTAAACAATAACATTAAAAGCTTTGCCCGTACATACAATTTGCAAGGTGTCCAATATTATAAGCAAAGATGTTGCAGACGAGAAGATAAGTTCAGGATGGTTGCGCGCATGGTTGGCGTTTACTGCATTGGCGGCCAACGAGGACGTCACGCGAGCAGCACTGTCCGAACTTATAGATAAACTCGATCAGGATGCGCGCGTGAAACTATACAAGAAAGAATTTGGCACTCTTGAGAAACGCGAGAAGCCGTTGAAAGGCGTGGATATTGCCTGGTCCGGGACAGCAGAAGTTGAGCTTGTGACAAAGGATTTCGACAGCCTTGTTCAAATCGTGATGCAGTACGGACCTTCGGCTGTTGAATTGCTGGAGCCATCAAAACTTACTATAAATGTTGGAGAAGCGCAGAATATTCTTAACAGTGTAGCGCAAATGATGCATCATTTCGCTGCAGCCGGACTTGGTGGAATAATATTCGTGCGGGGATCTGAACAATGAGGATAGCATTAATGGCTGTGCTGGTGTTTATAGCACTGGTACTGCAATCCATTCCTGTAGCTGCTGAGATAAGCAGCTATTCCGTCGATGTTATCATTTCTGATGATACTGCCAGCTCCAATATTGAAATGATTTTCACGAAACCTGTAAAAAATCTGATAATGTCTATACCTGGCACGCCGCAGGATGTTAACGTCGAACCTACTTGTCGCATAGACAAAGCATTGCTTCAGACGAACATAATTTGTGATGATGTTATAAACAAATTGATAGTGACATACAAATCAAGTATCCATCGAAAAGAAGGCTGGCTCATTTGGTCGGAAACTTTTAGAATGCCGCAGCCTGCCAGCAATCTCAGCGTGCGTGTCAAACTTCCGGCAGGTGCAGCGCTCAAGGAACCCGTAACGGATGCTATCGAGCCTTCGGGTGCCTCAATAACATCTGACGGCAGGCACATACAGATAAGCTGGTCAGCTAGCAATGTAAAAGAACAATGGACGGGCTCGATCGCATATGAGCGCTTCGAGATTTCTGCCATTTCGACATTGCTCGCAATAATTGCAATAATCGTTGCGGCCGGCGCCATCGCATACAAATATTATTTCACCAGCTCAAAGGAAGGAATGAAAATGATTCTTCCTGTTCTGAAGAAAGATGAGAAAACGATTCTTGAATGCCTAATCAAGCATGGTAGCGGGGTCAATCAGAAGATAATTGTCAAGGAAAGCGGCTACTCCAAGGCAAAGGTATCAAAAGTCTTAAAATCTTTGAGTGAACGCGGTCTTGTGAAATTGGAACGAACTGGTCGCTCAAACAGGATATTCTGGGGAAAAGAAATCAAAAAGGAGTCATAAAACACCTTTAGAAACTATTAAAATGCATTTTAAATGTTATTTATGTCTGAAAATATATTTGGAAACAATAACCGATATTGACAGAAACAGTTTCTCTAAAATTATATATTCCCTCTATGAGCATTATAATTCAACAAATTTCAGCACAGGCAGCCGCTAGCAGGTTGCAATGCGTGTTGCCAAGTTGAAATTTCAAAACCAGCACGAGCAACTCGTGCAAAACCTTGCATGATGTTGCGGACAGAAAAGTCTGTTACAACATGCGAGGTTTAAACAAAAACGAAAACAAAATTTGGAAATGGAGGTAAAGCAGATGCAATTCAGAAAAATTGCAGCCCTTGCTGGATCGGCCCTGATGGGAACTTTGGCAGCTACGGCACCAGCTTTGGCAGCGACAGTCAGTAACGTCAGCGGAATATACGGACTCGCTAGCGCAACGAGCTTCCCTGTTTTCGTGATCGGAAATGATGCAAAGCCGTCAGATGTGGCAGGTGCGATTGGCATCGCCGCGAAGATGGCAGCATTCTCCTTCGAGGAGAAATCAGTTCCGGTGACGACAACGGTAGCTGCGGGCGCTGACGGCGTGACTTTCCGCATGGAACCACTAAACACAACAGCAAAGACGAGGGACTTCGACGTAAGTACGTCGCCGTTCATCATACAAGCACCGGCCTACGGTGGACGAACAGCATCGTTCCTGCAATCCGGTAGCATAACCATAGGCGGAACCGAATACAAGTACTATGAAGTTATCGGAATAACAGGAGCGAACGACACGTCATCGAACGGTTATCTGCTGTATGCGGACGATGCGAGCGGCTCAGGAACATATGAGAATGCCTATAAGGACTTGATGGTAAAGGCACCGTCTGACTCGACACACTATATCTTTTATCAGTTGAGATTCGAGACTGATGTGCCAGTAGGAACCACAAACCTTACAGGCAAGACAATAAAGTTCTTGGGCAAGGACTACGTCGTGACATCGTCCTCGACCACGGAAGTAAAGCTGTCTGCAACAGGCGGCTCAGTCTTCCTGAACGTGGGCGAGAAGCAGACAGTAGGCGAATACACAGTCGAACTGTTGAGCGTAGGTACAGGAACAGGCAGTACAGTCGTTTGCGGTATTGATGTAAACGGGCAACGTGTTACCGTCAACTCCGGTTCTACGGAGTACGTGACAATCGGCGGTAAGAACATACCTGTTTATGTCAAGAACGCTGCGGTCGTGACTGGCGGCGGCTGGGCAGAGATATTGGTAGGAGCAACTTCATACAAACTGACAAACGGTCAGATGCTCGAGGCACCGAACCAAGACTGGCAGGCAAGCATCGGTGTCGGTGCAGCTGGCACGATAAGGAACATAACCTTGCAATATATACAACCAAGAACAGGCCCAACCGGAACATACCCGGCACTGAAGACTGGCACAGCGATAACTTCGCCGGACAACTTCTTCACAGTGAAGTTCGCTGGACTGGAGAGTGGCACCGGGCACAAGATATCCGTGACGCCGAGGGTTGGTGACTTCAACGGCAATGGTGTTGTCGCAGAGAGCGGCTTACAGATAGCTGCTACAGACCCGACAACAGGCAATGCTGTCAAGGTCATCGACACAGGTTCAGGCTTCGCAGACACAGTAGCATATGACGCGAGCAACGGCGCCTGGGTATACCTGAATTCGACCGGAGGCTGGACAACCTTTACTGGACCACCATCGATAACACTGACCGAGGGCGCGCTCAGCTTCGCCATACTCAACAAGACGCTCGGTACAGACAATCTTGCGAACGATGACCTCGTGTTGAGAATAAGGGAGCCGACGCTGTCCGAGAGCGGTATAACAACCAGCGACTGGTACATAGAGTATGACTTCGCATCCAACACCACAGTCGGAACACTGGCGAACGTGACAGAGGTTGGACCTACCGTTAAAGACGGTAACCCGACATATGTCTCGTACAACAACACAGTGACGCCAGGAATCGGTGTGGCTTACGGAGGCACTACGCCGAAGTCGAGAAGCGGAGGATTCGCTTCGCCCTACGGCACGGTCTTCTTGGGAGCCAGCTCGTCTGGTGTTGAGCTGAAGGTGCCGAAGACGCAGCTCTATGGCGACCTGATATTCGGTCGTGAGACGACAGCTGGTGGCACAGGAGAGGTAAAGACCAAGGAACCAGTCGAGGTAACGGCAGACGTTGCTATGCTTGACAATGAGGCTGGAATAGCCAATGTCAAGACAAGCAGCGACCTGTTCGTTATAGGCGGTCCGTGCGTCAACAAACTGGCTGCAGAGCTGTTGGGCAAGACATATCCAGCATGCGGTGAATCGTCTGGCCTGACTGCGAACACAGCACTGATAAAAGTCTTCCCGAACGCTTTCGCTACCGGAAAGACAGCAGTGCTCATCGCAGGATGGGAAGCGGCTGACACTGACCTGGCCGCGCGCGTGATCCAGTTGAAACAGACTGAGATCAAGGCGCAGAACGTGCCAGCTGTGACAGTCAGCGGAACCATCGAGAGCCCGACAATCACGGCAGCATCTTAGAAACCATTTTCGGGGGCTTTCGCCCCCGCCTTTATATTTTTTCAATTTCATAACCTAGCTGATAGAATATGAGAAACATAAGATGTACGAAAACATACATTCTGATAATACTAGTGCTCATTCTCTTAATTTTTTCCGGTTGTATTCATAAACAGGCATCGAACCAACGTCTCTTTGGCGGCAAACTAATAACATTCAGGGCAGACTTGGATGAGGCCGCGAAAGTGCCAGTCTATCCCAACGAAACTGTGCTCTTGGCGACCTTGCGCGACCCGCAGGTTAACTGGGTCTATCTTGCCTACATACCCAATGAAACCGAGAACGGCTTCTATGCTGTCACCGGTTATGAGCTAGCCTACAAGCTAACAGCTGCCTACAAGGCCATGCTTGGCAGAGTACCGGCAATACGCGATATGCCTTTGAACGAAACACCGCAACAACCTGCGCGTGATGAGCTTATAATATGGATGCGCGGTCCAGGTGCAGGTGCAAACCAGACAGCAGTTTCTGTTGACAGGGGCATTATAATCGTCGAGGGTCCAGACTTTTCAGAGGTCAACCGCACATGGACAGACCTTGACCTTGCGGCAGACAGGCTGCTTATGGTAATGATGGAGCTCGAGTGAATGTCCACAGTGCTATGGGTAGACATCGCCTATCTTTTGTTTGCAGCCATATCCCTCTACATGTTCTTTATGTTCTTTCTGTTGTATGTGCGCAATCGCACACAACTCCGAACTGCGCCTGTCATGACCGTTCTGCCAACTGTTTCTATAATAGTGCCTGCGTACAATGAAGAGAAGACTATAGCCGGCACGTTGGAGGCCATAAAAAGGCTGCAATATCCTCCCGATAAGCTAGAAATCTTGGTAGTAGATGACGGCAGCACGGATGGAACTGCAGCGGTTGTCAAGGGCTTTCAGGGCGTCAAGCTGATACAGAAACAAAATGGTGGGAAGGCCTCGGCGCTCAATGCTGGTTTGAAAGAGGTGAAAGGAGAACTCGTCGCATGCATAGATAGCGATAGCAGACCAGCACCGGATTCGCTAATCAAGGCAGTGCCGTTCTTTTCAGAACCGAACGTAGCTGCCGTGACCACTTCCATTTTCGTTCGTGAGCCACGCAACATCGTGCAGCGCCTCCAGAGGATAGAATACATAATGATAGTCTGGGCACGCAAGCTTCTGGAATTCTTGGATTCCATTTATGTTACGCCAGGCCCGTTATCCATCTATCGAACAAGAGTTTTGCGGGAACTTGGTGGGTTTGATGAAAATAACATAACCGAGGATATTGAGATAGCGTGGCGAATAATGCATGCGGGTTGGACTATAAAGATGGCCACGTGTGCAGAAGTCGAAACAACGGCGCCGGCCACATTCAGGAACTGGTGGAGACAGCGTATGCGCTGGAACATCGGCGGCATCCAAACCACGCTCAAGTACAAACACACTATGTTTAAACAGGGCTTTGGCGCACTTGGCAATTTTGTGCTGCCATTCTTCTCAGCGAGCTATATACTATCCATGCTCGGCCTGTTCGTTTTCGGTTACATGTTGATAAAATCCATATGGACCTTTGTACAGTTCAGCTGGTTCGCGGTGGCAGCTGGAGCAAACCCCATGTATTTTTCAGACTTCATGTTGCTCCCGGACATATTCACGATTTTTGGTATCATAATATTCATTCTTAGCATAATATGGGTTTGTGTGAGCCTGAGGGAAGTCAAAAAGCCTATAGGCGGACTAAAAGGCATACCTGACATGCTGCTTTATCTGGGCGTATACATAGCCATCTTTCCAATAAATCTTTTTCAGTCATCACTGCGCTATTTATTCAGGCGCGAGCACAGCTGGCGCAGCTATTCGGGGGTTAATTGATGCAGAAGGACATCCTGTGGAAAGCGGGCATACTTGCAGCGATAGTGTTCATCGCAGGTTTAAGTCTCGGTATCTGGCTCGATGAACAGCGGGTGGCTGCTACGCGTTCTAGGCTTATGGACATAGACCTTCAATGGAACGACGCTCGTCTGACATCACTGTATTATCAACTGCACGCCAGTATGGATAGCAGATTCTGTGACTCTGCCATAAAGAACAATTTCGAGTTCAATGACAGGATATACAAAGAAGGCCTTCTCATCGAGCGCTATGAGGCTGTTGACAGGTTTGCACCCGAACTTGTTCAAGAAAAAAGGCATTACGCATTGCTCCAATTGCAGTTCTGGCTGAACAGTATCGCACTGAAAGAGTCATGCAATGCGAGCTATCAAACGCTTGTATATTTTTATAGCCATTACGACGAGAGCCTGATGGCAATTCAGAAGGCACAGTCTGCTGTCCTGGCCGAGATAAAAGAGACATGCGGTCCCCAGCTACTCCTTATTCCCATACCTCTTGATATGAACATAGGCACGGTTTCCCTTGTAGCCGCAGAATATAATGTGACGAGCGCGCCGAGCATTCTGTTGAACGATAAGGTGCTGGTTGGCCTAAGGACAAAGGAAGAACTACAACAGCTCATCAACTGCTCTTCATGATTTCTGAAAGCACTACGGAAGCATAGCAGCCTGATGGCAATTCGAAAGAAATCTTGGCAGATTTTTTTCCTGGATTGAAATCATCATCGACTATTTCCATAATCCTCAAATTACGAGGCAATAGGAGCATCTTTCTTGTGCCTCCAGTAGTTGATAGCTCGGGCGAGTGTGGCAACCTAAACTGTTCGATGGACAACTGTTGTTCAGCCATAAGTTCCGAGATTTTTTTATGAAGCGGGTCTTCCATGTTCAACACAGTATCATAGCCGACAAGCGGCACATCTCTCTGCTCAAGTCCAAAAGTCTTGACGTACCAGCTCACTGCGGAGTTAAACAGCTCGGCTTGCACTGCGTTGATGAACATCTTTCTCAAGCGCTTGGGCAGTTTTCTCAGGGCACCTGCAAAGTCTGTCGGTGTTTTTACGAGCGCATCCAGCATTGTCCGCTCGAAATGTAGTCGCTTAGGAAACATCTCCAATGCCTTAAGATATGCCTCACGAGAACCCCAATTTTCAGCCAAAAAATTTCTTGCAATCTTCGCGTCATCAGGCTCGTCTTCGAATACCTTGGTAAGATAGATTTTCACTGCACCCTCCAAATCACCTTTTATTATCGCCCTGCCGACGTCAGCGGTGACCGCGCGGACCTCTCCGAACCGCTGCGAGCCAAACAGGTTAGGGATGCCCTTTTCGAGTTCGATGAATAGCTTCTTCAATCTGCTTTCTGTTTCTTCCTTAGTAAGATTTATGTCACGTATAATTATTATGAACTTGTTGCCTTCAAGGTCTCCCAGATTTATCCGTTCTGCTGATTTTGAAAAATTGTACAGTTTGAGCCCGCGTATTTGCAGGCGTTCCAGCTGTTCGGGCTCTATCTTCCAGACCGAGACGCGCTGCCTTGTGACCGCGCGTCGGTCCTTCGTGCCTGCGATGCCGAACCGCTTCTCGCTTACGTGCAGTCTGTCTGCTATTGCCCTTATCGCACGATGTGTGTCCCAGTTGAACTTCTCAAGCCAGAATATCGTGTACTCATCGCCGGGCGGACTCGATTTGGGCAGCTCGTCCACTTGGAAATCTTCTATACGTTGCCTGATCCTGCCACCGATGCCTGGTGATTTTGTGAACATATCAAACAGCTAGCATACCAACGGTTAAAAAGTCTCGCACTCCGAGTGCCAGCCCGAGTATCAGTATGACGATCTTCAGAAAGTTGTTGAAGAATTTGTCATCAGAATATTTGTCGATCGCTAACAGCACAGCCAGTACGACTATCATTTTCAGCGGAAACATTATCCACGGTCCTGTCAGGCCTATAAGAAAACTGGGCAGGACATGCTGCTCATAATAGCCGAAGAACTGGATTGCTACGAAGCTTGATGATGCATCCAGCATGTGCGCGACAACTATGCCAGCATTCTCAAGTGAGAGCAATTTCGGTCTGAAATAATGGAACCCAAAGAAAACAGCTGCAAAAAAACCAACTAGTGCAGCGATTATACCAACAGCGAACAAGTTCGATATTGTTGTCAATGTTATATTGTATATCAACAGTGCTGCACCAACAATAAGCAGAACGTAGTAATATTTTATTTTCGCATGTTTCTGAAGCAATATGCCTGCAAACAAGCTAGCCAATGCCACGCCCGCAATTAGAAAATATATTGGTGGGCTGCACCACCACCATGCACCACTTCCATAAATTCCCAGGCCATGGTCATGCAGTGCACGCGTCCAGCCGCCGTAAATTATGAACGGCAGCAGGCCGAGAAAAAAATTCCTATCAATCTTTATGTGTAGCTTTTGCAACAGCTTGTATAGGCCAGCAACTGCGACGACAAGTATCAACCCGTATGTCAATGTGCCCGCGGGCGTGTAGTACTTGCAGAGTGGAACTATATAGTTTGCCATAATCCATGCGGCTATGTCCATGTTATCACAACAGTTTCAGCTTACCAGTTATCTTATCTACGGTTTCATCCTCGGCAGGTCCGATTCCAACAGCAGTTGGTGTTCCTGGCTCGAGCTGGGTCAGGCCGCGGTCGATTATCATTTCGGCTGGCAATCTTGCACGTTTTGCGGCGGAAAGTATTTTTCTCAGTTCGCCCTCACTTGAGACCTTCAGAACGACCTTTGCCATGCCCTCACCGAGCCATCGTTCACGGACTATTTCACTGGCACGGAGGAAGGCGGCGATGCTCGCATGTGCACATTGTGCGGCAAGTTTGCCCTTACCCATCTTTAGGTCTGTGCGCACCACTATGGCTTGTTTCATGCTTTGCCTTTAGCGGAGCAGCTTATATATTTGACCTATGCACAACAAAATCTATGCTACAATGGATTAACACGCGTTGGCCGGGCTTGAGGCATAAACTGCTGAAGCCGTTCATTTTCAAGGTAAATCCTAACAAGGTCACGCTGCTTGCTCTGCTTGTGGCAATTGCGGCCGGCCTTGCCTTGTGGCAACAGATGTTGCTGTTCGCTGCGCTGCTAATCTTCCTTAATGGCTTTCTGGATATACTGGACGGAGAAATAGCTTTGCGTTACGGCAAAAGCAAGCGTGGCGATCTTCTTGACCATACCACGGACAGGCTGGCGGATATCGCGATAATCGCCGGTATAATAGCCGGGGGCTTTGTTAACATGCTGATAGGGTTGCAGGCATTGGTAATCATACTTCTTGTGAGTTTTATTGGAACAGAGGCACAGGCCTTGACAGAAAAGCGGTTGTATGCGGGATTGCTTGGCCGCGCCGACAGGCTCTTGCTACTGGCCATCGGATCAGCTGCAGAAGTTCTATGGCCGGGCTCGTTGCTTTTGATTGTTATAATAGTGGTGGTGTTGTCTGCAATAACATTTGGCCAGCGTTTTGCAACGCTTTGGTGCTCATTGAGGTGAGCGTACGATTGAAGAATTCATGACATGGGCGAATTATGCCATAGGCACATACGGTTATTTCGGCATTGCAGTTGTTGCTGCCGCTTCTACAATGAGCGTATTCCTTCCTACCTTTCCTCTTTCATTGCTCGTCTTCTTGGCTGCCGCGAAGCTCAATCCTATAGGAGTAGGCATAGCTGCCGGTGTGGGTTCCGCAACAGGTGAGATGGTTTCATATTGGATAGCCAGGGGCGGTGAGCATATACTGGAGAAAAAATACAAGAAGCAGATACATGAGCTCGAGCAACTTTTCCAAAAGTATAAGGGCTGGCTCGTGATATTTTTTGTTGGCGCAATACCGATAGTGCCTTTCGATATCATGGGCCTATTCGCTGGAGGCATACACTACGATGCGAAGAAATTCTATCTTGCCGCACTAGGAGGAAAGACCGTACGCTACATTGTTGTTGCGCTTGCGGGATACTTTGGAATACATTGGGTATTGGGCTATTTCAGCTAGCTACCATGGCGTTTTCTTGAAATGCAGCGCATATCCAATGATGCAAACGGTCCTGTGAATGAGAGGTGTTAGCACCAGCATGATTATTGCCATGAAGAGGCTTATCTGGGTAAAGGCAAAGCTGAAAATTATAGCACCTACAATGAAGTTGAGCTGGTCGAGAACTGGTGCATTGGCACCAGGCAGCATTCCTAAGCGTCTCTTTATGAATGCGCCTGTAAGATCGCCTACCATTGCCCCAAGCGCTATCATGAATCCGACGAATGGTGACATGAAAGGAAGTGAAGCACCCCACATTCCAGCATAAATGTTGAAGCTCGGATAAAGGTAACTTTCTATCACGCCGTAAAATGTTCCGGCGGCAACACCGACTGTGAAGCCTTCTACTGTTTTGCTATCACCGAAGATACGCTTGCCATCGTAAAACATTCGTCCGCCATCTATTGGTATCTTGCCACGCGCAAGCGGCGGCCATCCGTTGGCGGCATAGGCAGGTATCAGTAACCACAGTGCACCAACAAGCTCTACCCAGATATCCATTCCTATCAGACCAGAATTATCGGCTGACCTTTTATCTCTTTCGTATGATGAAATTGCTAACCATCAATACAGAGGATGCAACACAGGTTGCTGCCATAATGACAGCGCTAATTTCTATACTCAAACCAAAGGTTGCAAGCCATACAACTGGAAATATGATGCCGTTCATTGTTATCGGCATACCGACATACAGGCCTCGTATAGTCGAAATGTTGTAACGTGCCAGACGCAGGATACCTGCAACTATTACCATGGCTGGGAACATGAAACCAAGGGTGACCGCGAGGCCCAAACTATAGCTGGCTGCACCAGATGCTATTATCGACCATGCAAGGAACGCCGGCGCAACGGCGAACGCAACCACATCGCACAACGAATCAACCTGTTTGCCCCAATCATGGCTGCCACCGAGCCTACGCGCTATTCGACCGTCGAGATAGTCTGCAATTGCAGCAATGACCATTGCCAGTGCAGCAAGAGCAGCATATCCAAGGACTATTAACAACAATGCCGCAAAGCCGAGGAGCGCCGCTGTCAGTGATATCCAGTCAGCAACTGTTATGTGCCGAGAAATCTTATACAATACATCAACCCTTTTTAATGACTCCGATTATCGTTTCGCCTGCTCTGACGCGCTTGTGGTAAGGCTCCGAATATCTGAAATGTTTGACAGGTATTATCAAGGATGTGTTCGAACCTAACAGAATACGACCTATTGTCTGACCTGTGGCAACGGACTCCCCTGGAGCTACCCAGCATCGCACGCGCCTGGCTAGTGCACCAGTGCTCTGTACGACAGCAAAATATACACCCTTGGATTTCATCACTATTATATTGCGCTGGTTCTTTTCGAGCGCAGACTTGCATATAGCCGGCAAGAACCTGCCCTTCTGATGTATCACATCAATTACCTTGGCCCTGCAAGGCGAGCGTGTGACATGCACGTCCATTAATGACAGATTTATTGGAATTACCATATGTGGCCCGTCTTTATCTAGTTTTTTTATGCTGTTGGATGTTGCACCGAACAGTTTGCTTATCGAACTGACCTTGAAAGGCTTGCACAGTTTACCATCAGCCGGCGAAACCACAATGTCATTCAACTTAGGCGGATTCCTTTTAGGATTGCGGTTGAAAAACATTACAAAGCCGGCTATGCCAGACAATATCGTCGCTATTTCTGGGAAGACCATGAGAAGCCTTGCAAAAACATGCATATAAAGTTTGTTGGTGCCCTCGCTGGGATTCGAACCCAGGTCCTGAGGTTTTTGCCTTTCAATGCAGGTTTTGCGCAAAGTGCAAAAAATGCCCGCAACCTCATGTCCTATCCAAGCTAGACTACGAGGGCCGACAGCCAGACGGCCTTCTGCCGTCAGGCCCTACTATCTTTAAATACTTCACTTTAAAAATAGCTCTACTATGCCATTGAGATGTTCAACGTGCGGCATTTCGCTGCTCGGAGCGGAAGGTTTCGTGAAGTTCAACTGCCCACAGTGCGCTGGGACAACTATAATAAGGTGCAGACGGTGTAAGAAGCTTTCCAACCGATACAACTGCCCTGCTTGCGGGTTCGAAGGTCCGTGATAGTGTGGGAATGGTAGCAATTTCTCTCAAGGTCATGCCAGACAGCCCGGATGTCGATATGAACAGGCTCAAGGCTGATATTGCGAAGAGTATCGAAATCAAGGACGCAAAACTCGAACCTTTGGCATTCGGCCTCAAATCGCTAAAGCTCTTGGTGGTCGCGAAGGACGTGGGTACTGAAGAGATTGAGGCCAAGATAAAGGCAATACCAGGCGTGGCCGATGTCATTGTTGAGTCCGCAACGCTCCTGTAAAAAGCTTTTATGTCTGTTATGCAATATTCAAACCAACAACAAGGGAGGTAATGGAAATGGTGGAATTCGAGACCATAACGACCAAGGAAATAAAGTTCGGCAAGAACAAGTTCTTGGAAGTTGCCCGCAAGAAGGCGAAAAGCCCGGAAGGCGAGAATGAGTTCATCTCCATCTCGCGCGGCTTTATTACGCCGACTGGCCAGAAACGCTTCAAGAACGCGCTCGGCTTCCCTGCCGAGAAGGAGATTGTCGAGCAGCTGGTCGCGGCACTTAATGAGATGTAAGCAATAGAACAGGTTCCGAAAAAGCACATACAGTTAGCTATTTATTTTGCTCTTTCTTAACTGTTTTAAAATGGTGTTGTTTGTGGTGCTGGAATATCTTCTTGGTTACGAGATCAAAAAGCCTGCACATCTTTTTGGCACAGGCTTCTTTTATACGACAATAGCAATCTTTGTCTCGGCCGTTCTGTTCTTCCACGCACCATCCATGGTTATCGTCACATTCATGACGTTGCCAACCGTCTACGTTTTCACCAATATATTGCGGAAGAAGAGCTTGCAGGAAGTCAAGGTGAAATCGTTGTTGGACCTAGTGAATGTGAACATCGATGTGGTGGAAATGTACACGTTCCTGTTCTTGGGTATGGTTGCTGGCGTTGCAGTATGGTTCAGTCTGTTGCCGGCCGATATGGCCGATACGCTCATGTCCGAGCAGCTGTTCAACCTTTACAGCATAACACAGATAACGGCCGCCGCAACTACACCCACGGCCGCACAGGCGATGGCATCAGACGTGTTTCTGATGATAGCCGCCAATAACATAAAACTCGTGCTTCTCATGGCAGTGCTCTCGTTCATATTTTCTGCTGGTGCCCTGTTCATATTAAGCTGGAATGCTTCTGTCGTTGGAGTGGCGATAGGCATGCTGGTACGCCGTCTGTCAACATCCGGTGAGTTCATACCTGCCATAATGAGGGGAATACCGCTCGGCTTCGCTTATTACATCCTTCACCTCATACCCGAGGTTATAGCATATTTCATTGCAGCCATCGCTGGTGCGCTCATATCCAGTGCAATGATGAGATATGATCCGTTCGGTGCCAAGAGTCGCAAGCTTATACAGGTAGCCATGTGTCTTCTTCTTGTGTCGATAGGATTGATCCTGCTTGCAGCTGGCATCGAAATAAATCTCTCAAGAGAAATTCAACTAGCCTTTACATAGTTAGAGCGGCGCCTTTGCAATAAGTTCTATGTAGCGCTTCAGCCGTTTCGCTTCCCGTTCAAGAGTGTCAAGTGTGCGTAGCACCCCGCTGCCCTTTGTCTGCTTTCTATATCCTGCGAACCTTGTTAGAGCGTCATCTATGGTCTTGTTCACTTTTGTAAGAAAAGCAGTACGCAAGCCATTTATCATGTCTCCTGTCAACTGCACATAGAGGTTTCTGTCCCCAGGCCTTTTGATGCGTCTCGCCATTCCAAGAGTTTCGAGAAGGTCAAGCGAGAGGGAGACTGTGGACACGGACGCTCCTATCTCTTGCGCCAGCTCTGTCAGCGACACAGGCTTGCCGGCCACGAGCAATGCCCCGAGTATGCGGCCGTGAATCTCCGAATATCCCAGGCTCGCGGTCACATCCGCGAACGTTGAATAAATCTCACGCTTGATGTTTGGTGCCATACGATAATCTTTATATATTTGCAGGCTTATAAACTTTTATAACTTTTAAAAAGTTCCAAAAGTTGATTGAATGCAGTTGCCGTACAAAACATTTTCACTTTGTCCCGAATGCCTAACCAAGATAGTCGCGACAGTCGAGACACGAGGCAACGAGGTCTGGATAACGAAGACCTGCCGCAAGCACGGAGCCTTCGAAGACAAGTACTGGGGCGATCTTGCAACGTTCCAACGCTTCGCCAAATGGGCGCACGACGGAAAGGGTATAACAAACCCTGCAATAAACAAGGATGTTATAGACTGCCCGCGCGATTGCGGGTTATGCAAGGCGCACAGCTCTCATACGGCGCTGGCAAACATCGTCGTAACGAACCGTTGTGATTTGAAGTGCTTTTACTGTTTCTTTTTTGCCTCGGCAATGGGCTATGTCTACGAGCCATCACTGGACCAAATACGTGCAATGCTTCGGAACCTGCGTGCCGAACGACCCGTTCCACCAAACGCCATTCAGTTCACGGGCGGCAATCCGGAAATGCGTGATGACATAATCGATATAATTCGTATGACCAGAGAGGAAGGGTTCGATCACATTCAGCTGAACATTAACGGAACACGCAAATTGTTCAATGACTTGGAATGGACAAAGGCAATTCGCGATGCTGGTGTGAACACGATATATCTCAGCTTCGATGGTACGACACCAAAGACAAACCCGAAAAATCATTGGGAAGTCCCTGGATGTCTTGACAACTGTCGGAAAGCGGGAATGGGTGTTGTTCTCGTACCTACAGTCATCAAGGGCGTGAACGATAACGATGTTGGAAACATCCTGCGCTTCGGCCTTAAACACATCGATGTTGTCCGTGGCATAAACTACCAGCCAGTCAGCCTCGTGGGCAGAATAAGCAAAGCAGATGTGAAAAAATACAGAATAACCATTCCAGAAGTGATAGACAGAATTGCGCAACAAACAGGCCTCGTAACCAAGGAAGACTTCTATCCCATACCCACAGTGACCGCCCTTACACATTTCATAGAAGAAATGACAGGCCAGCCGAAGTATGAGCTGACGAGCCATTTTGCATGCGGCGCAGCGACTTATATCTTCAAGGATGGCGACAAGGTCATACCGATACCGCGCTTCGTCGATGTCGAAGGCCTCATGGAATATTTGAATGATAAGGCTCAGGAGCTGAAAGCCGGAAAGTCAAAAACATTGACTTTGCTGAAGGTCGTAATGCAGATAGGCAGGTTTATCGATAAATCCAAGCAACCTTCAGGTCTCAACTTGATTTCCATACTGAAATCAGTAATTTCTAAACATAATTATCGCGCGCTTGGCGAACTGCATCATCGATCGTTGTTCATAGGCGCAATGCACTTCATGGACCTTTGGAACTACGATATTGAGCGCGTTAAGCGATGCTGCATTCACTATGCGCAACCAGACGGCCGTATAGTCCCTTTCTGTGCGTTCAACGTAATACCGCAATGGTACCGCGATGATATACAAAAGAAATTTTCCATGCCGATAAAGGATTGGGAGAAAAAGGCCGGCAAGAAGCTTGACAGCGAACTCTACAAACGCGATATAGCGAAGCTTTCTGAAACTCAGCTGTACAAGGACACATATGCGGGCTTCGTTTGAAGAAAGCTTTTATTCTGAAACGTGCAAAAGTTCCATATGGGCGTAGCACTCGGCAGTCTTATCACAGGGGAGCCAATAGAGCTTGAAAGGCTCAAGGGCAAAAAGATAGCCATCGATGCCTTCAACACACTTTTTCAATTTCTTACAATCATCCGCGACCGTACAACTGGTCAACCCCTTATGGACAGCAAGGGCCGTGTGACCAGCCATCTTTCAGGGCTGTTTTATCGCACGGCAAACTTTATCGAGGCTGGACTCTTGCCCGTCTATGTTTTCGATGGCGAACCACCAGCCTTTAAGGCAGCCGTAATCGAAGAACGCAAGACTGCGCGTGACGTGGCTCATGTGCGCTGGCAATTTGCTCTTGCAGAGGGCGACCTATCCGAGGCATTGAAAAGGGCAAAGATGTCCGCTAGGCTTACCGGTGAGATGATAGAACAGTCTAAACAACTCTTGACGTTCATGGGTGTGCCATGGGTACAAGCACCAAGCGAAGGTGAGGCACAGTGTGCAGCCATGTGCAGCCAGAAAATCGTCTGGGCGTCCGCGAGCCAGGATTGGGATTCATTGCTTTTCGGGTCGCCACGCATGATTCGCAATCTTTCCGTTAGTGGTCGAAGGAAGATTCCGCGCACAGGCGCTTATGTTGAGATAAAACCGGAGCTACTGGAACTGAAAGATGTGCTGTTAAAGCTAGGCATCGACCGCGAGCAACTGATTGCAATAGGCATGCTGGTCGGCACCGACTTCAATCCAGGCATACCCGGAATAGGGCCGAAGAAAGCGCTTGCGCTTGTCAAGAAGCACAAGAAATTCTCGAAGATAATGGAATCTGTAAAGGACAAGTGGAAAGGTCCAGAGCCGCAAGAGGTGCTAGATTTCTTTAAAAACCCGCCTGTGGACAAGGACGTGAAAATCGAGTCAAAGCCGTTGCAACCCGACAAGATAAGGCAGTTCATGGTCGACAACTTCGAATTCTCTTTAGAACGCGTGAACAAAGTGATAAAAACCTTGAGCGAACTGAAACCTTCAGCAAGCGGACTGGGAAAATTCCTTAAATAATTCACTCGGATTCTGGGGTAAAAATATAAACCTTTATATAGTTTTAGATATTAACAAAAAGCATGCGAAGGTCAATAGCAAAGTTTTATGCAAACCACTTTGGAAAAAATAAAGGCTGCAACGGAGAGGCTCTGCCTAAGGATTGTCTGGAGAGCGACCCGTCCTATAAGATCCTATTAAAAACGTTCAGACAGACGGAATTGGATAAGATTTTTCCACACTACGAGGAATGCATCAAGGATATGCTGGTTGCGGCTTACAATACTGCAATGAGCACTGACCAAGCAAACGAGAAAAGATGGCGTGGTCAATGGGTAGGACAAAAATTCCAGAGACATGTAGCAAAACTTGCTTTAGATGAGTTCTTGAGCAAAGTATCCATTACCTACGATTCTGATCTTACAAAGGACATGGTAAAAAGGCCAAGAAGATACAAAGTAAACCAACATGGTAACCCGCTTACAGTGAATGTTAATGGATCGCCGTCAAACTCCCGTGTTCTTGCGACCATAAGCGACAATGTCAGCTTGAACATGAAATCGGACATTTCAATTTATGAGCAATCGATTACATACGAGCCCATGCTCGGCAACATGGTTGTTTCTAATCGATAAATAAACAATTATCATCTGGGCGGCCTACCGGCGCCTGATTTCTTTTTTCCCAGCCTACTGGCCTTGGCGCGTTTCTTTCCTCCAAACTCAATCTGCTTGCGCCTCGTTGGTCTATGCCTATGTAAAATAGACTCTGGGCTTGGTCTGGACCACATACGCTCTCCATAGTCGAGATATCTTTTTGCAGCGGTCTTGTCATATTTTGCAATCCATTTGGCAACAAGTTTGCGTATTTCATTGGTAGGCATATTCTGATAAACTTTCTTGCTGACCTCCACTGAAATCGTGTGAGCGATGTCTGGATTGAGTCCGGCCCGTACGCACGATATTGCTATTTTTTCGGGTATGAATGCCTCAATGCGTCCGTCACGTTTCACAATGTTTGCTGCCATTGGCATAATTATCACTGCTCATACAGGCTTAAAACCATATCGTCCTATTAGCGGCACAAACATGAAATTGCCGAGCTCGGTCTGCTCAAACCCATCCTTCGATTTTCTGACCAAAAGTATCATCTTCTGCAAATAGAGGTCGCCGACAGGAATCACCATCCTGCCTTTCGGTTTCAGTTGTGTTGTAAGGAGCGGTGGTATCTTTGGGCACGCGGCAGTGACAATTATGCGATCGAACGGTGCATGATTTGGCAAACCCATACTACCGTCGCCATGTATTACATGGACGTTTTTTATTCCAGCTGCTTTCAGGTTGTGCTTCGCCATCTTCACGAGCTCAATTATGCGTTCGATGGTCCACACCATGCCCTTGGGGCCTACGATATGACCGAGCAAGCCTGCTTGCCAGCCGCTGCCCGCGCCAACTTCAAGGATTTTCTGTCCACGCTTTGGTTGTAGTGCCTCGGTCATCGCCACAACCGTGGATGGCTGGGATATTGTCTGGCCGTGTCCTATGCTCAGTGGACAATCCCGATATGCCATCGCGGTAAGCTGCTTGGGAACGAAGAGGTGCCGAGGAACAGCACGCAGCGCCTTTTCAACAGAAGCGCTCTTCAGATAGCCGGCCGCCCTGATGCTTTTGATGAGCTCAGCCAGCTCGATGTCTGTGTGTGGTGGCAAAGGCATATCTTTAATTTTGAATGCTGATAATAAAAGGTCTATGTCAAAACAGCTTACACTCGATGATTTCGTTCATGAGCTCAAAGCACTGCATATCCAAGGGGCGAAGCAGATTGCTGTTGAGAGCCTGAAATTTTTGAAACAATTTGCGAAGCAGAAAGGTTTTGGTAGAACCTTCGATGTTGCTTGCAATAAAATAGAGGCAGCTCGACCTACAGCGGTCCCGCTGCATAATGTTATCGAAACAGTCAAAAAAGAGCGCAGCATCGAAACAATAGACCGTCTTCTGGCTCAGCTACAAACAACGACAAAACGGATTGCAGCAATAGGTTCGAAGATTATCAAACCAGGCTGGACAATAATGACGCACTGTCATAGTGGCGAGGCGCTAGCTGTTATGAAGGCCGCGTGGGCACAGGGCAAGAAGATACATGTTATTGCGACTGAGACCGAGCCCGTCGAACAAGGCATTCGTACTGTTAAGGAGTTGCGCGCAGTCAAAATTCCTGTAACGCTGATAACAGATGCTGCAGCCGGCTTTTTCATGTCACAATGCGATGCAGTTATCGTCGGCTGTGATGCATTGCGAATGAAGGAAGGTCTGATAAACAAGACAGGCACATATCCCATGGCATTGCTCGCGCGGGCGCACAGGAAACCGTTCTATACTGTTGCATCCACATTCAAGCTGGATAGGCGCAAAAGATTCATAATTGAGGAGCGGCCGCCAAAGGAGGTCTACCGTGAGTTGCATGAACTACATGGCGCAAGCGTGCGCAATCCAGCTTTCGACATCACGCCCTGGAATCTGATTACGCGCGTGATAACAGAAAAAGGCGTGATGACACCCGGCAATGTCAAAAGACTTCTGAAGTGAAGGACATGGCTGTCCTCATCTTCGATATGATGGGCATTATCTTTACTGAGGGTCATATAATAAAGAACGTCCTGCACCCTATGCTTCAAAAACGCTTTCCCGGCCTCACCTACGAGGCTGTGAAGGAACCATACGATCGCTACTCTATCGGTCAGCTAAATCGACTTGGATTCTGGCTCGCTCTTGGAATAAAGGACTATGAACAATTTGAGAAAGAATTTCTTGATAGTTTCAAACTTGCACCGGACTTTATCGAGATGGCTGAATACCTTAGATCCAAAGGACATGAAATAATAATTTTCAGCAACATGCCCGCGGAATGGGCCTGCTATCTGATCCAGAAGAGTGGTATCGACAAGTATATTTCGGCAAGAATAATCAGTGGTGAGACAGGTTTCCGCAAGCCTGACCCAGCAGCATATGACATGGTCGCAGAGAAGGTAGGAACCCAAGAGGCCTATTTCATCGATAATAAATCAGAGAACCTTTCTGTTGCCGCACGGTATGGTTGGAAGACCATCACGTTTGGTGAGGAAATAAGCTTTAAGTCTGACCACATCATAAAATCATTAACCGAGCTTAAAAGCATATTATGAGGTGTTGTGTATAGTGAAAGGCATTTACAAAGGCTATATTCATTTGAATTACAAACCATCAGAGAATGACCTTGTTTGTGAGTTTCGTATTGAACCGGCTAAAGGCGTGTCGATGCGGATGGCCTCCGAGGCCGTTGCTGCAGAGTCCAGCGTAGGAACATGGACCGATGTGAAGACAGCAGGTCCGAACATTATGCGCAAGGCCGCCAAGGTCTTCTATATCAAGCCGCCTTGTGTTCGCATAGCCTATCCCAGCGAGCTGTTCGAGGCCGGCAACATGCCCTGCATACTCAGCTCGGTCGCAGGCAATGTCTTCGGCATGAAGGAGCTCAATAATTTGCGTTTGGAGGATATACACTGGCCGGAATGGCTCATGAAATCGTTCAAGGGACCACTGTACGGCATACCAGGTGTAAGAAAGATACTGAACGTCTATGACAGACCATTATGCGGAACAATTATTAAACCAAAATTAGGGCTTGGTTGGCGTGAACATGCTAAGGTTGCATATGAGGCATGGTGTGGCGGAATAGATATAGTCAAAGATGATGAAAATCTTACTTCGCAATCATTCAACAAGTTTGAGGAACGTGTAACAGAAACCTTACGACTACGAGACAAGGCTGAAACTGAGACTGGCGAACGAAAGATGTACATGGCAAATGTTTCTGCGGAAACTAACGAGATGATTCGCCGCGCGAAGTTTGTGAAGAACGCAGGCGGGGAATACGTGATGGTTGACATTCTCACAGTCGGCTGGGCGGGTCTACAGACGTTGCGTGATGCGAATGAGGAATTGCGACTCGTGCTGCACGCTCACAGGGCAGGCCATGCCGCAATGACGCGCAACAAGAGACATGGTATATCCATGTTGGTAATAGCCGATATCGCTCGTTTGATAGGCGTCGATCAGCTGCACATAGGAACTGCCGTGGGCAAGATGGAGGGACCTAAGAAGGAAGTTATAGAGCTTGGTGAAGAAATAGAAAAAGGATTTCTGATGGAAAAGGGCCATCGTATGTCAGAGCAATGGAGGCATCTCAAGCCTGTGTTTGCTGTCTGTAGCGGAGGTCTGCACCCAGGTCATGTACCAACGCTCGTGCGCATGTTAGGCAACGATATAATTATCCAGGCAGGCGGTGGCGTGCACGGTCATCCCAAAGGCACGCGTGCTGGCGCAACAGCAATGCGACAGGCTATCAATGCTGTGATGGAAGGAAAAACACTATCTGAATATGCCAAGATGCATAAGGAACTAAAGGCCGTGATTGACAAGTGGGGCTGGGTGAAATAGGTTTATAAATTTCATTCTTCCAGTAATGGTCATGACCGATGAAGATAAACCAGAGCTACCTCATGAGCCTGCTACTAAGAAGTTTGATGTAGCCACATACTTCAAGAGCTGGCGCCGCATTGACTGGATAGCCCTTGCCGTGCTTATTATTTTTGTCATTCTTGTATCCATCCCTGTCTACTTGCCGAAGGGCGGCTGTGAAGTGGCAAGGCCTGGCTACAAGTGCGAGTCGGCCAAGAACGTTTTGATTGAGCACTGCAACTATTGGGGCAACTGGTCGTGCGACACCTCAGCCGATGTCAGCCTCCCGCAGGTCGAATGGTACATCGGAAACCTCTGCAAGATACATAATCAGTATCACTCCGATAAGCTGGACTGCTCGAACCTGAAGTTGGCCTGCAACCAGGCGACCCAAAACACCACATGCCCATTAGGTTAATAATTTAAGTCGGCCTTTGCAATTTACTGCATGCTTAAGTGGCTCTATAAGTTCTCGGAGAGCAATTTTGGTTCAGGCACTGGAACAAGATATCCGAAACCTACCAAAGGCTTTATTTGGATTCATGCAACAGCACCGACCGTTGCGGAGCTTTCCAAAATACGGAAGGATTTCGGCTTGGCTGACAAAATTTTTGAGCATTTTCCGCATGAGCATCGCTCCACCCGTTATACTTTTCGACCGCTCACCTTTACCATAGTCAACTACTGTATGGTTAATGGCCGGATAGCTCTTGAGAACATTCTTTATGTTGTCGGCAAAAATTTTCTTTTAACAATAACAAAGGTTCAGCTTCCACATTTCGATGAGATCTTTTCTGATGTTGTTGCAATGCTCAGGAAAATGCCACTGAATGTCGGCTATGTCCTTTATCACATAATGGATAGTGATTCTGAAGAAACATATGACGTTCTTGCGGTAAACGAGCGCCGGATAACCGAGCTCGAAAAATCTGTCCTTACACCGGAACAGGGTGGGAAAAAAATAACTGCAATTGTCACATATAAGCGCGAACTGCTGATGATGTGGAGGCGCTTTTGGAGCAGCTCGAAGATAATCTACTCGATAAAGAAGGGTATAACACCTATTGCAATGAACGAGGAGTTGATAAGACTGTTTGATGATGTTCATGATACATATATTCATCAGATGGAAATCGTCTCGGCGCAACGAGACACGCTTACCGACGCGCTGACCATCTACGAGTCTGTGCTCTCAAACAAGCTAGCCACAATATCAAATCGCATCAATTTGACCATTAAACGTCTGACATATATTATGTTCGTTTGGACAGCAATTGCAACAATACTCTCGATACCAAACACGGTTGCAACGATATTCGGCATACCACAGTGGCCGCTGACAGTCAGTGTTTGGCAGATTATAGCGCTCGTGCTTTTAGTTTCCGCGATAGTGCCGTTGGCATGGTTTTATTTATACTGGAAAAAGTTCAAATTAGAGGCGTGAGTGCATGAAGCTGAAGGTCAAGCCGATAGATTTTGAAGCTGGCGGAAAGGGTGTCGTTATTCTCAACAAAGAAGATATCGCGAACATGGGTATTCATGCGCTCGACCGTGTGCTCATAACAAAAGGTAAAAAGAGTATGATTGTAATAGTCGATGTAGCCGAGAAGTTTGCAAAGCCTGGTGAAGTCGTCACGAATGCCGATATCAACACATTCTTCAGGTTCGGCCCAGGCGAAACTGCTGATGTCAGACCTGTGCCTGCACCAGAATCGCTGCTCTTCATCAAGGAAAAAATTCGGGGCGGTAGATTGACCGCGCCAAAGATGCTAGCGATAGTCAAGGATGTTGTCGAGCGGCATCTGAGTGAGACAGAGCTCTCGGCCTTTGTCACTGCCCTTGATGTGCACGGTATGTCTATGGACGAGGTTGAACATCTGACAAGGGCGATGTTGATTACCGGAAAATCAATCAAATTTCCCGGCAAGATCATATGCGACAAGCATTCCATCGGAGGTATACCAGGTAACAATAAGTCGAGCATGCTTGTTGTCCCGATAGTAGCAGCGGCAGGTCTGACAATACCAAAGACATCATCACGCGCGATAACCTCACCGGCTGGCACCGCTGACTGCATGGAAGTGCTTTGCCCTGTCGCACTTAGCGCTGAAGAAATAGTTAGGGCTGTCAGAAAGACGAACGCATGGCTAAGAAGGCTGCTCTTGGCTCGAGGTATGTAGTCATCGATATTCCGACAGGCCGTGGTGCGAAAATTAAGACAGTAGGTGAGGCGCACAACCTGGCAGAAGATTTCATCGAGCTTGGTCAGCGGCTCGGCATGACGGTGGTGTGCGGTATCACCTACGGTGAGCAGCCGCTCGGCTGGTCCATGGGACCGGCACTTGAGGCACAGGAAGCCCTTGCTGCGCTGGCTGGCAAGGCCTCGCCTGACGTCATAGAGAAATCGACGCAACTAGCTGGCTTACTCTTTGACATGGTTGGCAAGAACAAAATGCCTGGTAAGCGTCTCGCACTGCAAATATTGAAAAGTGGAAAGGCTGAGAAGAAGATGCGCGAAATAATCGCTGCACAGGGCGGAGACCCGAAAATAAAACCTGATGATATTCCCATAGGCGACAAGACCGTGCATATCAAAGCCGACACTGACGGCGAGGTCTTCTGGATAAAGAATGCTGAGATAGCGGCTATCGCACGTGAGGCAGGCGCGCCAAAGGATGCTGGCGCTGGTGTGCGGCTTGGCGTCAAGGTCGGCGACCCTGTCAAGAAAGGACAGATACTTTTCACAATATATTCTTCCACAAACAGCAATCTCAACGCTGCACTGAAGCTGGCTGAGGAATTCAAGCCAATAGTGGCTGGCAAGCATGTTTCTGAGCGCATGTTGCTGGACATGGTCCCGACGAAGATACCGCACAGAAAGATTTTCATGCTAGAGCGGTAGGGCGATTTGATGCCCAAGAAAATACTTCTGGTCATCCTCGACGGCGCAGCCGACCCGGACCGTTCTGCGCTCGCGGCTGCGCACAAGCCGTTCCTCGATAACATAACGGAAAAGGGCGTTGCAGGCCTAATTGAAAACAAGATAGCACCGCACCCGGACAGCGGTGACAGCCACTGGGTGCTGTTCGGCTATCCGCTGCGCGATTATCCAGGACGCGGGCTGTTTGACGCCTACGGCATAGGCATCAAGCCACAACCAGGCTATGTCTATCTGCGTGCCAATTTCGCGACTGTGCGAGAACTACCCGGTCCGACAGGTGAGCTGACACCGGCGATAACGAAGACCAAGCGCCTGATGCCACATCTCATGATTATAGATCGCAGGGCTGGACGCGATACGACGGGATTCGACGAGTTTTCGAAAAAGCTTACAAAAATCAATGTTGATGGTGTGAACTGTGATTTCTATCACAGTGTGGGCCACCGTGCAGTTCTTGTTCTCCGTGAGAGCAGAGGACTGTCGTCTGCAGTAACAGACAGTGACCCACAGGTCAGCAATGTTGAATTCGAGCCTATCAGACCTCTCAATCGCAGCTCAGAGGCCGTGCGGACAGCAACAGCGCTTAACAGATTCTCGGCCGAGGCGTACAATATTCTGAAGAACCATCCAATTAACAAGAAGCGAAAGGTTCCAGCGAACTTTGTACTGCTGCGCGGTGCAGCACAGTTAAGAAAATTTAAGTCGTTCGAAGATGTGCATGGACTAAAAGCATGCCTTGTCGGCGCTTCTCCGGTCGTGGTAGGCATGGCCAAACTATTAGGCATGGATACCATAGTCCCGAAAGGTGCGACGGCTGACTGCAATACAAATCTGACAAACAAGGCAAAAGCGGCGTTGCGCGCACTCAAGGATCATGATATGGTCATAGTTTCCATCCTAGGTGCGGATGTCGCAGCTCACGACAGAAATTTCGAACAACGCAGAGACTTTATCGAACGCATAGACAGGGAGGTTTTCAAGTACTTGGTGAGCCGCATCGATTGGTCGGACACGGTCATCGTTATTACATCTGACCACTGTACATCCATGCTAACAGGCAGGCATGTTGCCGGTAATTTTCCGTTTGCAATTTATACACATGGTATCAAGCCGAACAAGGTTCAGAAATACGACGAGGAAAGCTGCAAGGCACCGCTCGGTTATGTACGCAAGATAGAAGATTTCATGGAAGAGGTAATGAGATGGACGTGAAAAATTTCAGATGTATGCACAATTAAGCTTTAAATACTCTACGGAGATATCTTTGTTCACTAAAACGGTGGGTGTATGCCTGTTGAATAGACAAGCATTGGAACCACAGGTCGTCGGCCGCATGGCTGAACGGTGCACGACGCCGTCAGAACTTTGGCCGGCACTGCCTGTTTAGGCGGATTCGGCGACGAGATGAAGCTCATTCTCACAGATTATCAAAATCCTCCCAAACCAATAAATCATGATCACATGAACAGAAATGACGACCTATGGTCGTCGTGCTGTTCTGTGATGCGCGTGCACCATACACGCGCAAAAATACCGCGGATGAAATGCAGCAAACGCGGCTGAGCGAAGGTATGACGACGCGCAACGTCGTCTGTTCGTCGCGATGAATGGCCCATGGGGTAACTGACGCGGTACACGCATGGACAGCCTTCGGCTGTCATGCCACACGTGCACACTGCAAGGATGCCCTTGCGGTGGAAGGGTCAACAAATCGCGACACTGATCGTTGGGTTGATAAATCGAGGGCGATGAATCGACCGTCCCAAAATGAGTGAACGGTACAGACGACCTACGTCGTCTAGTTGTTCGCGATGACAATCGGAGTAGCTGTCGAGCCCTATGAGAACAAGACGGTAACGTGAGTCGCGAACGAGGCTATGAATGAACAGGCATTGATGACCTTCGGTTGTCTTTGCACACTGTTATCCTATGAGCCTCAAGAGACATTATTGTCAATGAGACCAGCAGAGGAAAGTGACTTTGTGAGACCTGTGAATATTATTGCAAAATGATATAGACAGGCTACACAAAGTCAGAGGAAAGGGTCAATAGCAGGTGTCAAACACGCAATTGAAACCAGCTGGTGGACGGCTGGGTTCGCGAGACCGATGAAGGGCGTAGCAAGCTGCGAAAAGGGCTGGCGAGGCGCATGCAGCCTTAGAACCAGCCATTCCCGAATGTGACATCATACCGGCTTCGGCCGGTGCTCCGTGAGGAGCGGGAACCCGCTGAATTAAAGCATTTTATTAAGCGGAGGAAGAGAAAACAAATGTGATTCCGTAAGTAAAGGCGATCGAAAGCGGAACAGGGCAAACCGAATTCTGTGCAGTAATGCACCGAAGATGTGGAACCTACGCACGGCCCGATGGTCGAACTGAAGTAGCCTGGAACGGCGCGCCGCAGAGGGTGATAGCCCCGTAAGTGAAGACCGTAGGGTCGATTGTAGGAATCGAGTACGTCTGCTCGGATATGCAGGCGGAAGACGGCGGGCATCAACCGCCAACCCTAAATATCTCGCGAGTCCGATAGCGAACTAAGTAAGGTGACTGAAAGCTGAAAAGTATTCCTCACCGAAGGTGAAAAGACCCCGAAACCAGTTGGTAAAAGTCAGTCATGGCCCGAAAGGTGCGATCGCGAAGGAAAACTGCGCAAGCAGTGTGTACGAGCGGCCGTTTACAGGGTTATGACGTTCGTTTCGAAACACGAGGCAGGGAGTTTGTGCTCGTGGCGAGGCTAACTGCGCAAGCAGGTAACCGTAGCGAAAGCGACAAGCCCGCAGCGCTGCAAGGCGTCAGGGGCGCCGTCTGAAAGGGCGGGTAGTCACGGGCGCAAGACCCGAAACCGCTCGATCTAATCCTGGGCAAGCTGAAGCGGGCCGAAAGGCCCGTGGAGGGCTGATACCGGTGTTGAGCTGCGAATCACTCGGGTGACCTGGGATTAGGGGTGAAAATCAGCTTTGCTGACTTTGTCGAACAGCGGAGCTGGTCATCAAAAGCCAATCGAGAGCGGTGATAGCTGGTTCCTTCCGAAATGTCCCTCAGGACAGCCTCGCGGGAGAGTCCCGGTGGGGTAAAGCACTGTTTGGGGTGTTAAGCTGTGAATGCATAGGCGAGCGAAAATCGCCTTTTGGTCGCTCTGCGACCTATGCCACAACAACGGCGGCATCCCTGACAAACTCATAATCTGCCGGGCTCGTAGAACGCGGGAGTGAGGGCACTGGGGTAAGCTCGGTGTCCGAAAAGTGAACAAACTAGCCTCTGGTTAAGGCCCCTAACTCTGCACTAATACACGAAGCTGGTGCCGGTCCCAAGACAGGAGGGCGGTAGGCTTAGAAGCAGCCATCCGTCAAACAACGCGTAACAGCGGACCTCTCGAGGGCCGGTGCGGCCAAAATGGACGGGGGTAAGTGCAGGGCCGAGACCGGGGATGGCGAAAGCCATAGCGTAGGAAGGCGTGCTGGTTGGGCAGAAGTCTCTGTGTGAGCAGGGATGGACCGGCCAGCATCGATAATCCTGCCGGTAGTAACAGCAAAGAGAGGTTGGAATCCTCTCCGCCTAAAGGGCAAGGGTTTCCCGGCAACTTTTTTGGGCCGGGAGTCAGTCGGTCCTAAGCCAGCCCTTAACTGACGCTGGCGAAAGGGAACACGGTTAATATTCCGTGACCACGGTGCTAGCTGCGGCAACGCAAGCCCGCATTCCGACGCTTTGGGATATTCCCACGTAAGTTGAGCGCCGAAAGCTCCGGAGTTCCGTCAAGGAGAGAAGGAGCTGAATGCGTGCATAGTTTCTGCGCAAGCGGGAATTGGGAAAATTCCCAGAGACCATGAAAAGGAAGGCGGGAACGACGCACCGTGCCCGTACCAAGAACGGACACACGTGCCCCTTGCTGAAAAGGCAATGGCGTGTCAGGAGACACCAGTCCAGGGAACTCGGCAATCTGGCCCCGTATCTTCGGTATAAGGGGTGCCTGCGCAGAAGTGCGCAGGTGTCACTAACAAGGGGGAAGCGACTGTTTAACAAAAACACAGCTGACTGCTAAGCGGAAACGCTCTGTACAGTCAGTGAGGCCTGCCCAGTGCCGGTGTGTTAAAGGCGATTCCAATCGCCCCAAGCCCCGGTAAACGGCGGCGGTAACTCTGACCGTTAGCTCAAAATGAACTTAAGGCGGTCAATAAATTCGACAATATGCTGGGAACCCAAGAAGCACGCGGTCCTGAGAAAGGAAAAATCCGCGCTCGCAAATGTGGGGCAATCAGCAGGAAACTGCTTGCTCACAAAGAGGTGAGTAATATGGAGCAAAGAATCGCAAGAAAGCTTCTGAGCAAGAAGCGAAATTTGAGCTGGTATTTGCTTGGTTTTGCCGATGCTGAAGGTTGCTTCAGTGTCGCGTTAAAACGCCAGAAAGGTACCAGATTCGGGGTAGTTCTCGATCCGCTCTTTCAAGTTACACAGCACAAGAACAACAGAATTATCTTAGAGAAGTTTTTGGATGTGTTATCTTGCGGAAGAATAATCGAGAAGCCCGGACAGAAAGACCTGCTGGTTTATCTTGTCGATAACCGCAGGCAGCTCAAAGAGAAGGTTATAAACTTCTTTGAGCGTTATCCACCGATTGCTAAGATGCATGACTTTCGGATTTTCCGTGAAATCGTCTTGGCAATGGAAAACAAAGAACATCACACCATCAGCGGCTTCAAACGCTTGGTCAAACTTGCGTTTGAAATGAATCTAGCCGGAAAACAAAGAAGACGTAAATTGGAAGATATAATGAATGAATTAGAGCAAGCAGCTCCTCAGAGACTTTACGTCGAACACCCACAAACGGGTGATGATAAAGTCCGACTCTCGCAGTAATGCGAGTCAGTGAGCTTAAGGTAGCGTAATCCCTTGTCGCTTAATTGGCGACCCGCATGAAGGGCTTAACGACTTCCCCGCTGTCCCGGGCTGGAACCTGGCGAACCTGCTATAGTGGTGAAAATCGGCTAGCGCGAGCTTCTGGCTTCACTAGCCGTTCGCCAGAAGGCCACTGACCCTCGGTGGGAAGAGAAGACCCCGTGGAGCTCTGCGGCAGCCTGTCGTTGCTGTGTGTTTGCGATTTCATAGCGTAGGCAGGAGAGGTCATGCCAACATTTTCGGATGTTGGATACTCGACAATGTAACACTGCCATCTCGTGGGCGCATGGCTAACCCTCGACTCGGGGGGACACCGATTGGTGGGCCGCTCGGCTGGGGCGGTACACTCTTGACAGGAGATCAAGAGTGCTCTAAGGTCGGCTCATCCAGGTCAGAAATCTGGAGTAGAGTGCAAGCGCAAAAGCCGGCTTGACTGGATGCTGCACAGCAAGGCATCCAGCTGCGAAAGCATGAGCTAGCGATATGCCGAGCGTCCTTGATGGATATCGGTAACTTCAGAAAAGCTACCCCGGGGATAACAGAGTCGTGGCGGGCGAGAGCTCCTATCGACCCCGCGCGTTGCTACCTCGCTGTCGGCTCCCCCCCTCCTGGCCGTGCAGTAGCGGCCAAGGGTGCAGGGGTTTACTGATTAAAGGGGGACGTTAGCTGGGTTCAATACGTCGTGATCTTGACGTGGGCGTCTTCGGTCCGGGATGAAAACATCTGAAGTAATGCTAGCAGCGCAAGCTGCAATGAGCAACTAAACCCCTTATGACCGGTTTTCACACATCGTAACCATGATGACATGCCGAGCTTTAGCTATGGCTAGCTATGAGAGCATGATACCCGTTACGGTAAAGTATCTTTGTGTTTGCCCACGCGAGACGACAAAGACAGTATGGTTTATATCTTCCGAGGGTGCGAGTCGCCTGACCCGAAGAATGCGCAAGTACGAAAGGAACGCGCGTTCGTCGCCACTGGTTGACCGGTTGTCGAAAGGCAATGCCGGGCAGCTACGCGATACGCGGTAAGGGCTGAAGGCATAGCGCTAGCTACAGCATTCAGAAGGAACCTAGCTGTAGCAGTGCGCCGAACTAAGCCCGAACCGTCCGGGAAAAAGAGGCGATGGCCGCGGGCTAGACGACCCGCTTGATGGAGCTCGGGTGTAAGCACGAAGCTTCGGCGACGTGTTCAGCTCGGAGCCCCCAATGGCCAATGCTTTTTGATACCTGCTATGACCCCTCAAATCTCTGCTGGTCACAATTTGTTTTAATTCAAAAACTGCAGCCTTCTTCAATATTCAGTTGTTGGTTGAGCTGCACAGAGTTCGGATGATAATTTACCTCTTCTAAACCTTCTTCGAGAAAATCTTGTATATCAAGTTCGACAGGAGCACATGCAAGGAAGCATGAACCATGATAGATTGCGGCAATCTTTAGCAGCTTTGCGCTGACGCCATCACCCTTCTTGAAGAGGGATATTAGATTCTTGACCTGGTTATGCAGCTTACAATTTTGTATCCGTGAAAGGCAGTATGAACCATCGTTTTCTTTTGTTGTATCGATGAGTGCTTGCGCGGCAAAATAGTGATCATGCTCGACTATAGATTCAGAATCGCAGAGCTTATCGATGTTAAGTTTGTATTCTTTGAAATTCATAAAACTTTTTAAACCATGAAAACTTAAATCCTTTTGGTGAGCCGGGCAGACAGCTATCGCTGCGCGAGCAGTGAGCTAAGCTCCGTCCACCATCAGTGGCGCAGCCACTTGCCGTCACGAAAGTGACCAACTCGAGAGGGTTGGGTGCGTTCAGTGGAGCGACAATGCAACGATGGCGTAAATGCCGTCAATGCCACTACATGTTCCGGCTGAAACGCTTAAACTGGCAAGGTGCAATGGGAAGCAGGCCTGATGATGAAGGAGGGCCGGGTACCCAGCTAAACGCTATGACGGCCTCTGGCCGTCGTGGCCAGACGAATGCTGTCAACCCTGCTAATGAAATGGCTATTGGCGTCATGGTTTCTTTCCATGAACGCCTTCTTTGCCAAAGAAAGGGTTCGCAGAAGGCGGGCTAAGCCCGGCACACCAATTTAATAGTTCTGTTTCTTCAATCCGAATATCCAGATGTCAATAAATCTCTACTATTTTCCTTTTAGAATTCACACCCTTCACGATTCTGCAGTTGCCAAATCTTTTCGTCAGTTCTTTGATAAGTTCTATGTTCGCCTTTCCTTTTTCTGCAGGCTCAGTCAGCCAGACCTCTAAGCATGATTCGCATTGCTCGATCTTGAATCGTTTCGAGTTTGGATGGACTTTAACGGCAACTATCATGACAATATTTAAATAGCTCGTGGCTTAAGTAGTTGCTATGGCAGAGAAGCAAAGGATACAGGCACCATATGGCATGGCCGGCCTGGTGCGATATGAGGAAACAGAAGAAAGTCTTATCAAGCTCAAGCCAGAGCACATCGTCGCGCTCGCGGCTGCGCTTGTTGTGATTGAAATTGTCCTGTTCTTTTTCGTGAAATAGATTTATTTGGAAGCTCACAGAATTTTCGATATGGCAGTCATACGGCTCGGACCAGCAGGCATACCGATTTCAGCTAAAGGCGGTTCATCCGTTGAGGGCGTGAAGCGTTGCGCGGAGCTTGGCCTTAATGCTATGGAACTCGAGTTTGTTCGTGGCGTCAAGATGAGCATCGATGCTGCAAAAGAGGTTGGTGCAGTAGCGAAGCAGCTTGATGTCGCGCTGTCCGTCCATGCACCATATTTTATCAACCTTACTAGCGCTGAGAAGGCGAAGGCATCAGCAAGCGAAAGGATGATAATAGACACGCTCAGCCGCGCGTCAGCCATGGACGCCACAGTCATCGCTGTTCATGCAGGCTGGTACGGAAAAATGAAATCGGAGGAAGCGACAGAGTGTATGAAAGAGAAGTTCTTGAAACTGGCGAAGTTTTCTGACCATGTGAAGATTGGCATCGAAACAACCGGACGAATGTCCCAGTGGGGAACTGTGGATGAGATATTGCAGGTCTGCAAAGCAGTGCCTCAATGTGTACCTGTCATTGACTGGGCACATCTATACGCTCGCGCTGGCGGACAAATCGATTATCCTGCAGTCTTGGATAAGGTAAAACGTTTCAGGCATCTACACTGTCATTTCGAAGGCATAAAGTTTTCATCAAAGGCCCCTGGCACTGGAAATGAAATCAGTCACACGCCTATAAATCATCATCCACCGTTTGAGCCGCTCGCGAAAGAGATATTGAAGCGCAAGATAGATGTAACGATAATAGCTGAGGGCCCGACGCTCGAGGCTGATGCGCTTAAGATGAAACGGATTTTCGAGAGGCTCGGACATAAGTTCTGAAACATTTATAAGGCGGTTGTCATAACTGATAGTATGGCTGTTGAACACCTGAAGAAAGCGTGGGCGGCATACAAAAGGAACCTATGTCCACTCATCGGTGCCTATCTTCTGATTTTGTTTGTAGTGCTTGTACTTGCTGGCGCAGGCATATGGCTGGCGTCGATGTCGTCCACAGCTGGATTAGAACCTCTTTTGTTTGGCACGATTATACTCTTGACTGCGGCTGCAATTGTTGGAGCAATCTTGTCCGGAGCTTACATTGCGGTCGCACGTGATGCCCTGAAGAAAAAGGCCAGAATAGTGATTATGTGGAACGTCGCACGTGAACGATGGAAATCCCTGCTGGGCGGCCTTATAATCCAGATTCTTATAACAATTCTCCTATTCGTGCCTGCCTTAGTTGCCGGCATATACGGATATGTTAATAAGTCGATGGCCTTTATCGGTCTCGCCACATTGCTTGCAATACCAGCAATTTTTGCCAGCCTTCTATTCAATTTTATAGTCTATGCTATCGTGATTGACAAGACCAAAGTCATGGACGGCGTGTGCAAGAGCTACAGGGTTGTGCGGAAGAACTATCTTGACATTCTGGTGCTCTATGTTATCATCGTTATAATATCTCTTGTGCTTACCATAATTCCGATATTAGGCATGATACTGTCTGTTTTATTTGTGACACCCTTCTCTGTGCTTGCATTCACATCTTGGTACCTTTCAAAAAGAACTCAAAGGAGGTGAACACATGGCATTCAGTGACGCTTTCAAGAGGCCTTTCCAGGATTTCAAGTCGTTAGTCATAGGCATAGTGATAATGCTGATACCGATAGTGAACTTCATCGGCATCGGCTATTTGCTGAACTGTGCCAAGTCTGCAGTAAGGCGCGACTACAAGCTGCCTGTCTGGGGGAACTGGCTTGACCTGTTCATCAATGGTATCGTGGCGCTAGTGATAGGAATAATCTACATGATACCGGCGATGATAGTCTTTGCGCTAACAATCGGTTTCACAATACTCTCAGGAAACTATTCGGCACTTATGGGAGGAAATGTGATGACCCTTATTCCGATGTTAGCAACAGCCGGCATAGGCATGCTTGTGACAGTAGTGGTTGGAATAATATTCTGGCTGCTTGGAAGCGCTGCGATAGTGCGATATGCTGAGAAAGGCAACTTCGGTGCAGCCTTTGAGCTCAGAGCAATAGCGAAGAAGGCTTTCACAGGCGCATACTTTGCTGCATGGCTGGTCGGTACGATCTATGCCTTAGTGCTCGGAGCAATACTCAGCTTCATACCGTTCCTGGGAAGCGCGATAGCCTCATTCATCTGTGGTGTCACGATGATGACGCTTATCGCAGAGGCCTATGGAAAGGTTTGAGAATTTTGCATTTTTATTTTTCCTTCTGTTTTTATTTCTGTCCTAGCCTTTGCTGCGCCCAATCATAGACAAAGCCTGTAAGGACATATTTGGTTTTCTTGAGCTCAGAAATATTTTTGCAGCCTGTCAGCGCCATTGCAGTCTTTAGCTCGTGTATAAGCAACTTCAGCCTCTCAATGACGGCATCCTGGCCCCTAAGTGCGGACTTCAGAAGGGGTTTGGCTATACCGACCGCATCAGCGCCCAGTGCGATGGCCTTTGCTATATCCAATCCGGAGCGCACACCCCCCGAGCAAATCAAAGGTAGTTTCACGGCGTGTCGGACCTCTAGTAATGAACAGACAGTCGGTATACCCCATTCGGCAAAGGTCTTGCCTATTGCGCTGCCACGGTATGATTCGATGAGCGCAAAATTGGTGCCTCCCAACCCGGAAATATCAATGGCTGCCACACCCACATCTTCCAATAGCCTCGCTGTCTCAGCTGATATGCCGGCTCCTGTCTCTTTTGCTATTATGGGCAGCCTGGATTTTGCGCACACCCTTTTCAGAGCAGCAGCGCAACCAGTCCAGTTTCTGTTTCCTTCTGGTTTACAGAACTCTTGTACCGCGTTTAGGTGGAGAGCCAACGCATCGATACCTATACCCTTTGCAGTCTTGATTTCCTTCTCGCCCCAGCCGTCGCTGAATTGAATCAGGCCCAGGTTGCCTATCAGCAGTATTGATGGCGCAATATTGCGCACGGAATAGATGCTTTTGAGGCCGGTGTTTTCTGCCATGGATTGCTGACTGCCCAGTCCGAAGGCAAGTCCTAGCTTCTCCGCAGCGCCTGCAAGGTTGCGATTTATCAAACTTCCACCCGGCCATCCGCCTGTCATGCCGGATATTATTATTGGTGCAGCCATCTTCTTGCCGAGGAGCATGCAACTGGTGTCTATAGAATCAAAGTCTATCTCTGGCAATGCCTTGTGTATAAGTCGCACATGCTCGAATCCAGCAGAACCGCCGTTCTGGACGTTATTATTCAGGCATATCTTCACATTGTCCAGTTTGCGGCTCTGAATACGTGTGGCGAGCTTGTTAAAAATACCATCGGTCATTGTTAGCAATTTGCAAGTTGAATATTTAAATCTGAAATGTGGCTCGGCAATTGTCGTAATAATTGAAAAATCACAGGAAAGCATGCAATGTTGGGATTATTCCACGCTTCTTTCTATATTCATTCACTGAAATGATAGGTAAGTTTAAAAAGTATAAGCAAATAATATTAATGATGCCAGAGATGATACCTCTCGTCGATAAGAATGATAATATAATTGGTTATGAAGAAAAGGTCAAGGCACATGAAGATGGTGGGAAGCTTCATAGGTCCTTCTCAATATTCATATTTAATTCTAAGGGGCAAATGCTCCTCCAGTTAAGGTCTGTAAAGAAATATCATTTTGGCGGGCTGTGGTCCAACGCCTGTTGCAGCCATCCCAGAAAAGGAGAAGAGCTGACAGATGCAGTCCACAGAAAACTCAAGCAGGAATTTGGGTTCGACACGAATCTCAAGGAGCTGTTCAGCTTCATTTATAAAGTGACCGACCCAAACAGCGGTCTGACCGAATATGAATTTGATCACGTGTTTGTAGGAACATTTGATGGTGAGCCCAAACCGAATCCTGAAGAGATAGATGCTTTCAAGTGGATGCCTATCGATGAACTTAAGGTCGATGTTGCCAAAAATCCTGATAAATATTCATTGTGGTTCAGGATTGCACTCGACAGAGTGCTGGAAAGCCAGAGGTCAAAATAATGTCTGAGCTGCTTGCCGTAATTGATGATAATTTTCTAAGGGGCGAGGACAGGAAGATAACATGGAAAATCTTTTGATTGTTAAACTCGGCGGTTCGATATTGACAGACAAGACAAAGCCGTTTACTGCTGACATGGATACTATAAACCGTCTTGCAGCAGAGATACATGCTGCGCGCATGGCTAACAAAAATCTCAAAATTCTGCTTGGCCATGGTGGAGGCAGTTTTCCACATGTTCCAGCAAAAGAATACAGAGTGAAAGATGGTATAATTTCAGAAAAAAGCATAAAAGGAATATCTCTGGTGCAGGATGCAGCTTCACAATTGAACCGGATAGTGGTTCGCGCGCTCATCGATGCAGGCGAGAACGCCATCTCAGTACAGCCATCAGCAGCAGCGTTTATGAAGGATGGCAAAATTTTCAAATGGTATGTGGAACCCATAGCAGAGATGTTGAAACACAACATGCTGCCAGTTTTCTACGGAGATGTTGTGCTTGATTTGGATAAAGGCTGTTCAATTGCATCCACAGAGCTGTTGATAGACTATCTTATACAAGTATTTAGACCACAGCGTGTAATAGTTGCCGGTAATGTAGACGGTGTCTTCACAGCTGACCCGCACAAGGATAAGAACGCAAAGTTGATACCGCTCATAACACCTGAAAATTTTTGCGAAGTGAAAAAATATCTTGGTGGTGCGGCAGGTATTGATGTCACGGGTGGGATGTTGCACAAAATAGAACGGCTGCTCGAGCTTGCCAAGCTTGGTATCGAATCAGAAATTGTTAATGCGGGCAGACCCGATTGCCTGAAACGCGCGTTGCTTGGCGAGAAAGGTCTCGGTACAATAATTCATGCTTAGAGGACTGTTATTATTCCCCTATTCGCGTCAACCTTTAGCATGTCACCATTTTTTATTTTTGCTTCAATCTTATCAATGAGCGGTATCCCTGATATTATTGCACCTACAGCAACTACAGGATCGCACTCTTTGTTTATTATTGCTGCGGGCGCTTTGTTGTTTTTCCTCAATCTATAGAGCGTGTATGAGCCTACTGTTGAGCCCTTTCCGGATGGGAACACAAGTACCTTTTCTGCTATACATTTGCCTTCCAGTTCGTGACCCTTTTCAACAACAATGCCGCTATCCGGATCAACGCCGCCATAGAATGATATCTGTTGTGAGGTTACAAGTGCCTCCCCTACGGCTACACCTTTGGAAATTGTTCTTCCTTTTATTTCCATTTTCCGCTCACCGCCGCGTTTATGCAACGTTCAAGGCTTCCAAATCTCGTCTTAAAACTGTTCGAACCCCTTCCATAGAAACATGCCTTTGCCGAATTAGTAGCAAGACACCTAAATCTTCCCTTCAATGGTGCAACAGCCATACACGTATCACAAACTAATTTCGCACCACTAGCTTCAATATCTGATGTATATCCTCTGATATCTGCTAGTGCTTTTGTTTGTCTCGCTGTGAATATCCATGTGGCTATTGAAACCTTCCTGCCTTTGAGAAGTCTTGCTATTTTGGCAAGCTCAGTTATCGAACAGTGCGGACAACCTATTCCAACAAAGTCCGGTTCGCACTCATCATTCAATTCGTTATGTGCGGAGTTTATGTCATCCTTTTCAATACTCAATGTCTCGGATGGTATATCCGTTCTATTTGGTGTTATACCATCTATGTGGAACATTGCAGTTCCACCATAGGTCGCAATGGATGCACTGAAAAGTTTCAGCTCTTCTATCGTTGCATCTTTGATTCCCCTTATCAATGGTATCTTGTTTCCTATTTCCTTGCCTATAGCAAGGCCAAGTGCTGCCCATTCATGATCTTTGATTTCTGTTTCGGCATTGACAACTATCTGGGCCTGTCTGTTTTCATCGAGATGAAGACCGAAATTGGGAGTCTTTCCTGTAAGCGCAGCAGCAAGTGCGGAAGGTCCCCCTTCTCTGTTTGTCCTTGCCCCAATTACAGAGTTTGCAAAACA
>JAHLMS010000001.1:7296-9420 GCA_018920245.1 Candidatus Aenigmatarchaeota archaeon | reverse complement strand
GCAGGTTACAAACAAGAGATGGGATGCAAGTACATGATGGAATTATTCCCATGGCAATAAAAGCATCAAGAACCTGATTCTGTTTTTTGGCAAAATCCTCGGATATGTTGAGTTCTCGCCACCGTTCAATATCCATTCCTGCCGGATTCAGTGTAGTCAGGACCCGTACCTTACCATCATTTGCAATTTCATGGAGAAATTCAAGACCAGCATCACCAAGATTGTGATAGCTCACGCCAGCAACCTGGACGGAACTTACATCTAACATCCTGTCGGCATTAAATATCTTACCGAGCGCAACCAGAATCTCCATGGATTTCTGACATGCCACTCCTTGCTCGCCGTTAAGCATTGATTCTTCTTCTTTTGTAAGAAACATTAATATCACATGTATTTTTTGAGATCGACCTTAGCGTATGATTCTGCTTTAAAGCTTTTGTCCTTTTTGTCCCACGGGATTGTAGCATCAAACCCAACCTTGCACGTGAGCGCCTTCTTTCCTTCTGTCAGGTCGGCACTTGGGTCAAGCGAAGAACCAGGCTGACTTGGTTTCACTACCAAATCTTTGTCGCCTTGGAATCTTGTTGCCAGGGCCCACTCCACAGCATCTGAATCATATATGTTTATGTCATCATCAACAACAACACAATGTTTCAGCGATCCATGCCCCTTGAACGCTGCATCAATCGCTTTTTTTCCGTCATCGGGCTGTTGTTTGATTATCTGCACGATTGCATGCAACCAGTTACCGCCACCCTGTGTTATGTACACGTTTTTACAATTGCATACTTTAGAGACCTCGTTGAATATAGTCGGCTCTTTAGGCATACCCATCAGTATGCGATGCTCATGCATGCCAGGTATGAGTGTTTGGTATATTGCGTCCTTTCTATGGGTTATACATTTTATTTCTATAATTGGCTGTTCTCTTATTTTATCATACGTGGTGGTAAGGTCCAGGAAAGGCCCTTCAGCATGCATATTCCTTGTTATTTTTCCTTCCAGAACGATTTCCGTGTTTGCAGGCACCTTCAGGTCAACGGTCTTGCATTTAACCAGGTCAGTTCTCTCAAGTGCATTGGCTAATGAAAATTCATCAATGCCCATTGGTAATGATGTTGCTGCGGCAAGCATGGAAGCGGTTGAGTTACCTATGCATATAGCAATATCAAGCTCCCCACCAGCCTTTTTAAGTGCAACATCCGTGCCACGATTTTCGACGATTCTTGCAACCAGGTGATTCTTATCAATTAGCATCAGTCTGTGAAAGCATACATTCTGTGTCTCGAATTCGGGGTCCTTCACGACGCATATCGCAGAAGTGATGTACTTACCACCATCCTTAGGCATATACCTCATAATTGGAAGCTTTTCAAGATCCGGGCTTTCAACAACCTCTTGGCATGGCGCGTTGATGACTGTTTGTGGGCTCTTCAAGTTATTTATAGCCTCTGCCAATTTGAATATTAGGTCCTCTTTGCATGTATTGAGGGCCTCTGCTATAAGGTCTCTTGAAGAACACATGCCCCCAACTACACGAAATTTTGATTCTTTTACATTTTCAAACATAACAGGCTTTTCTAAGAGTGTAGCCATTATGGATGCCATCTCAAACTCAACTGAGACAGGGCTTCTTATATGGGTCAACCTACCTTCTCTTTCCAGCTTGCTTATCATGTCCCTTAACTGCATTTATTTTCCTCCAAACGTACACCTTCAGCACCAAGTTTTGCGATGAATGCTTTGAAATTATTTTTATCAAAAATTTTTATAAGTTCTTTGGCACTACTAGTATCCTTGGCCAGCACAATGCAGACTCCACCGCCCCAGCCACCGGTTGGCTTCGCTCCAATCGCTCCATGTGTAAGAGCAATATTCACTATTTTATCTAGATTCTGTGTCGAAATGTTCAATTTGCGCAACTCCTCATAGTATTGAGTCATGAGTTCACCTATTCTTTGTAAGTTCTTTTCTTCCAGAGCAACAAGCGCACCTTCAGATATATTGTGCAGGTTATCGAATATGGCATTGACGCGCTCAGGATCTTTGGCAAGTTGCTCACGAACGTATGGCACTGTAACGCATGTGTTGGCCGGTTCACCACTATCCACTACGATTAATGGT
>JAHLMS010000001.1:0-7286 GCA_018920245.1 Candidatus Aenigmatarchaeota archaeon | reverse complement strand
CGAGCGGCTTTGGACCGGTAGCTTTTGTGTAACTGATATATCCACCATAGGTAACAACCGAGTTGTCTATCCCAGAAGGCGTTCCACCATGCGCTACCACATCACCAAGATATGCCAACTCATTAATTTGCTCTTTTGTCAACGGCTTGCCCAACAGCGCGCCAAGTGCAGTCACAGTTGCAGCCCATATTGCAGCCGAGCCGCCTATGCCTTTTAGAATATCTCTTCGATGAATCTCAATCTCAACATCACTCCAGCCCAGCCGTTCAAGTGTGGCAGCAATCACAATTTTTATGGCCTCTGAGAAGCTAAGCTTTTTTATTTCATCATATTTCTTTAATTCAAGCATTTGTTGAAATTTTGTTAATAGCTCAGTCAATTCGTTTCTGTTTGAATTAAAATTATTTATTCCCAACAGGTCCACACATTTTATGCCGTCCTCACAGTGCTTTGCTGTAATAATCACACGTTTGTCAATAGCACCCGCTATTCCAAGCCGGCCATGCACAACCGCATGCTCACCGAATAGAATGATTTTATGTGGTGCGGATGCTGTATACACGTTATCTGATACCATATTAACCAAGGACCCTTAAAAGGTTTATTTCAAATAAGATTTTTAAATATTTCATGAATATTCGACTTTTGTCGAATTTGTTAAAATCTAACAAATTTTGTCCACTCGTCCCATTTCTTTCCGGATATGTAAGCTATAGCTTCATCACGCACAATCGCATCCTGTTTGGTAATAGGTTTGAACTGATGAATAAACTTATCAAGTGATAATTTGTCTATTGCACCGTTCCGGAAACCAGCTGCAGCGAGATACATTGCCCACTTTTCATCCGATTTTACCGCATTCACGAAAAATGTTGGCCAGGTCCGTTGCGACTTGACCAAGCCTCGAAACTGCTTCGGGAATTCTGAAGGCATATAATGTTTGAGTCTGCGCGAAAACCATGAGCTCACGCTATCAAGGACGGTATACTTCTGCACATGCCTGCATTCACCGACCCATGTGCAGCCCCTGAACAGCACTATGGCACCCAGCAACTCGAACACCTTATCAGCGAAATATACTGATTGGTGCACGACACTGTTCCATTTTGTTTTTTCCCTATGGTCGCTGATTGCAGCAGCAATATCTTCAATAATGTCTTTCTTCACATGGAGCCTTTTCAATATTTTTCTGGCGGCGGCCGCACTTGAGGCAGCATGATCTATAATCTCTGATTTTGGCCGAACGAAGTCGTGCAAGAGACCAGCAGCATATGCCACCTGCTGCTCTTCTTTGTCGCATCCAGACATTTTCACGAACCACGCCGCACCGCGGGCAACGCGCTTGAGGTGGCCCGTGTCATGCACAGGATCCTTTCGGTTATCACATTGTCTTATTATGCCTTCAATCTTGGCTACGGGTATCACGGAATCATTCTCTGTATCGAATTGAAATTTATCCACATCAGTGGCATTTTGGCTATTTGTTTTTTCGTGAACCATCCCGCCTCACTGTGCTCGCTGCTCAGCTTCAATTTGCCACACGCGCTGACAAGATAGATTATGCGGATTATATGAAAGATCTCGGTGTGCAGCATTCGCACGACATAGCTATTGAGCCCCAGCAGCTCGGCCTTCTTGATGTGCAGGTTCGTTTCTTCTTTGAGTTCCCTCTTCAATGCGGCGAGCGGTCGCTCTCCAAACTCCACCCCACCTTCAGGAAACTGCCATTTGCCACGTTGTACCTTGTGCAGTGCGCTGCGTTTGATTAGAAGGTAGCGGTTTCCACGTTTTATCAGAGCAGTAACCATGAGACGCTGGTTTAACGTGATCGCCTTTTTCTGTTCCATGTTCAGGCGCATGCCTCTAGCTTGCATTCCGAACTTTAAAAAGGTTTGTCAATGAAATTGACATCAAACCACTCTAATGGCCTCTACACTGAATTTTTTCACCACCGGATGTGGTCATGAAAATTTAAGCCGAAGCCATATCCTTAATAATGTCTCATGGAATTCAGGAAAGCGCGCGAGATATTGCGCGAAATATGGACAAAGATAACTGAGCCACCTTCAAGGTAAAACGGTCGCTGTTGGGTGCAGCGCTGACGGCTATTCCATACGCTTAGCCATTTGGAGGTATTAAGATGACTTTTCGTGTTACGCGAAACTCTGACGGATCGATAACAGCTGAGTCGGATTGTCCAGGAAACGAAGTTGACCATGTATTTGCACACAACCACTGTGAAATACTTGCGCACTATATGAAAGAGCTGGGACTGAAGAACATAGAAGGCCGGGATTACAACGACATTGTCAATCGCATAGTTAACGAAGAGGTCAAACGCTATGGCGGCGACCCCGGCGCCGTGCGTGGGTATATCAGTACCGAGCTGGTGTGGTAGATATGGACAAGCACTCGCCGCATTACCTGCGCAGCAATTTCAGCTATGCGTTCCACGGGAACGATAAATCAACAACCTATGTACGCGAGTTAAAGGTCGATGGAAACGATCCTACGGACGTGCGTGTGGCTGCCGAATGGATACGTGGTAAGGTGATGCCATGAGTTATCTACGTATGTACGCCAAAGGTGAGATTAAAGAAGGTAATGGCTGGGCGATGGCCAAAGGTTCCGGCTCGGTGAGATCGGACGATGTCACAATCGAGCGTTCGCTATCCGACGATTTCGGGGGTTGTGTGGATAGGACCACAGAGTTAGCATACGACATACACTTGCGGACGAGGCGATAGAATTGACAAGATACTATGGCGATGTTGTCATTCAGTCTGCAGGTTTCTGCTATGGTGGTCGGAATTGGTCGGTTGCAGCCATAGAGGGCAGCGGTCATGTGCGGTCTAATGACAAGGATACGCTTCACAATCTCTCGGAGGACCTACCAAGCTACGTTGACCGCAACAACGAGCGCATCTATAATCTCATCAAGAGGGATTAAGATGGGATATAGCGTATCGGTCAGCTCGCGAATGTATATAGACAGAACAGGCACCCGTCTGGAAAGCTTGAATGTAGATGTCGATGGTTACAGAAACACCAAGGCGGAGTTTGACGCTGTTTCAAAGTACAACAGAGGCGAAGAGATATACGATAGGTGGGAACGGGTGCATGAAAAGCTGAGACCGAACGGTAGTCAGGAACTGAGAGAAAAAGATTGGAGACCTCATCTCTGGCGGATACTGTATGCTGGTATGGTATGCAACCTGAGGCGGTGGCGGAGGCGACGACTTTGAGCTTTGAGTTTGTTGCGGTGGCAATTGCCACCGCGCGTTTTTTACGCGCTGCAGGCATGCATGGTGTTGTGTTCCGAGCCATACCGCTTGTAGCGAACTAATTACTATCCTTTTCTGAATTCCTTTTTGGTATCTTACAAGGTATTGAAATCACGAAACTTTTATAACAAGGAATGATAATTAATAGACATGCCTGATATCTGGTCTGATTTGCGAAAGCAGATCGAACTCGCGCTTGTGAAACTTGATATCGATACATGTCTGCTCGAGGAAGGCAGGCCGGGTTTTGGTGACTGGGCCCTTCCCTGTTTCATGCTGACGAAGCAGTTCAAGGCACAGCCCCAGGCAATCGCGGCGAATCTCGCAGAAAAGATACATATCAAGGGTGTGACGACTAAGGCCCTAGGGCCGTACCTGAACTTTTTTGTTGATTGGCCGAGCGTAGGACAAAAAATGCTTGGTTGTATAAATGAACGATACGGGAGGTTACCTAAAATATCGAAGATTGCTGTTATAGATTTCAGCAGCCCAAATCCCGCGCACCCATTCCACATGGGCACCACGCGTTCTACTATAATGGGTGAGGCCCTCTCAAGAATACTTGAAAGTCAGGGCTGGTCAGTCAAGCGCTTTTGCTACATAAACGACATGGGCAGGCAGGCAGCCGCGCTCATGCTGGGCTACCAGATGAATTTTTCTGGTCTCGGACCTGACAAGAAACCTGACGTCTGGCTCGGTGATATCTATTTCAAGATAAATCAGTCCATTGAAGAGGACCCAACATTAGAGGAAAAGCTTGAGGAGATGTTGCGTGCATACGAAACCGGCGACAAGGATATACGAAGTCTTGGAAAAAGGATTTTCGGTTGGTGTCTTAACGGCTTCCGCGAGAACTGGCGCCTGCTAGGGATAAAGTTTGACAAGATAATGTGGGAATCAGAGTTCATTTCAGAGAGCCGCGAGATAGTTGAAAGCATCAAGCGCGCAGGATTGACGAGCATGTCAGACGGTGCACTTGTTTTGAAATTAGAAGACCATGGCTTGCCAAATACGATACTGCTCCGTACAGGTGGGACAGGATTGTATCTCACGCGGGACATCGCATGCACGATGTGGAAGTTCAAGAACTACAAGCCAGATCTGAACGTGTGGGTTGTCGCCGAGGACCAGAAGCTACACTTCCAACAACAACTTAAGACGTTGGAGCTGCTTGGCCAAACAGATATCGCTGCCAAATCCGTGCATCTTGCGTATTCTATGGTTCTATTGGAAGGCAGAAAGATGTCGGCGCGAAAGGGCTGGATGGTCCTTTGGGATGAGTTGCTTGATGAGGGCACGAAGAGGGCTGCTGAAGAAGTGGAAAAGCGATGGCCTGAGCTGTCCCCTGCCGAGAAGCAACGGCGTGCGCGCTCGATTGCTCTGGCAGCGATTGTATATTTCATGCTGAAGTACGCGCCTGAGAAGATTGTGAACTTCAGCTGGGATGCCGCACTCGCCTTCGAGGGCGATACAGGGCCCTACCTCCAGTACACCTATGCACGGGCAGCTAGCATATTGCGCAAGGCGAAGGTTAAGCGTGTGGGCAAGTTTGACAGCAAGCTCCTGAAAGATCCGAAGGAAATTGCATTGCTCAAACTGCTAGCACAGTATCCGACAACGCTATCCAAATCAGCCAGGGACCTGCGGCCGCACTACTTGGCGGGCTATTTGTTCAATCTGGCAGATGCTTTCAACCAGTTCTATCAAGCGCTGCCTGTGATTCGTGCTGATAAGCCGTTGCGTTCAGCGAGGTTAAAACTAGTTGAGGCAACAAAGACTGTACTGAAGAACGGCCTAGAGCTACTCGCAATAGCTGCACCAGAAAAGATGTGATTGAAAAAATGGGACATGGCCTTATTTCTTTTTGATAAGCGCCTTGTTCTTTTCGATCGTTGTCAGGCCGGCTTTGAATTCAGCCCACGAATCGTCAAACACCCCTACCACATCAGCACCCCCATAACAAAACATCAACTATACTTCAGCAGCGACTGGAGCTTTTCCATTGTGCTGAAGAGATTGTTCAGGTTAACACCGATTATCGGTACCTGGAAGTTTTTGGCACGCATCTCGTTTTCGAGCTCCTCGATGAATATACCTTTACCTGGTACGTTGCGGTTGCCATTTATCAGTTGATGCACCGCGCATGTTGGTGAGGTCTCGACACCGAGAATGCCTAGAACATTATAATCCTTTGAAAGGTAGGTCTGGATTTGCTGGAGAAGGAGCTTTGCCTGCGATCTGCATGCAGCGCGATAACTCTTGGTATCATACTTCTCCTTTGGTTTTGGCTTACGGTTTAGGCCGCCGTTGTGCTCGAGTTGCGGACAGGGCATCTGGACGATACCAACGCCTGCCTCGGCGAACAGTTCGAGCAGCTCCCTGATAGGTCCGGGCGCTCTTTCCCTGCCCACCGACACTGCGTTCTGGTTGAGTATGCAGTGCGCGACGAAAATTACGCGTTTAGACCGCTCGATAGCCATCCCCTTGGAAGTGGTTCCAAAAAACACCTATCATTATTATATGATAATCTGTTCTATATATTTAAATCTTACTCGCCTCAGGTGGTAAAAGACGTATGGCACTTCGACATGCAATAAGGTTTATATGGATTGAATACTTACTAAATTTACGGTAAAAAGAATTTCACTTTAATACGGTTTATCAAGATAAATTAAAAACAGTGGTTCCATGAAAGCAGAGGCTGAAGCGATACTCAAGCACCTTGGGCTGACCGAATATGAGGCAAGGGCGATAGCTGCCCTCATAGAGTATGGCAGCATGCCCGCTGAGAGAATATCCGCGATGGCCAGCATACCGCTGCCGCGTGTATATGATACTATGAAATCCCTTGCAGGACGAGGGCTTGTCATTGTTTCAAACACTAGGCCACAGACCTTTCGTGCCATCGAACCTAAGCGCTTCATCGATCTGCTTAAGGAAGATGAGCGCAGACGGGCTGATGACCGACTGAAGGAGATTGACAACATAACACCACAGTTCATGAAGATCATAGCGAGCATGCCGACAACCAGCGAGATGGAGACGACCGAGATATTTGCAACCGTCAAGAAGAAGGCGAACATGGATAAGATACGTGAGGAGTATCAGACCTTGGCGCGCAAAGAAATACTAATCTTCGCGGGTGATCTCTCCTGGGTACCAAGTTCCGTCAGGAACATACGCAGGATCGTCCAGAAAGGCATAAAATACAGGATACTATGGGATAAGTCGGACGGGAACGTGGTATCGAACGTGCGCAAGGCGCTTTCCGCCGGCGCCGAACTCAGGTTCTACGGCGACACAGGCAACCTGCGCTGCATAATCGTGGATGACGACCGCGTATCCATAGCCCTTAAAATCCCTACGGAGGGCTCACCGAAGAGCGTCGAATATACGACACTGACGATAAACAACAAGCTACTCACTGATGTTTTCAGGCGATATTTCCTGGCGCTCTGGGATAAGGCTATGCCTGCGGAGAAATGGCTCGCGAAAGCGGCCAGAAAGTAGCATCACTTGTAATAGCGTTCAAAGACGTCAGTGTTCTCCTTCTTGACATACTCGCGTGCCGTTTTCCACAGTTCCGGATAACTTTCTTTCAACACGTCCCTGGCTCCTATCCAATCGGGTATTAGGAGGCCAGCTTCTATATAATTAAGATTTGAAATTCTTTCGTCAATTCTTTTATCAAGCAACTCGCTTTTGTATACAATCAGACCATTATGGAGCGAATACCCCAACTGATCATCCATGTAGCTCTTAAGTTCCCTTTCTTCATCTTCTGTGATTTTGCGGCCTTTGAAGCTGTCTATCTTGTTAAATCTTTCAATGATTATTGATTCCGGATATGCCCAGCATTCGTATGCAAACGGTTCATTCGGGGGGTCATACTTCTTTATTGCTGGTGGTATCTCGGGATTCTTGAATATATCCCTGCCAGGTCCGACCCCATTTACCGTTATTTGTATTATGTCCACGTCCTTGTGGGTTATTCCGGGGCCG
>JAHLMS010000019.1 GCA_018920245.1 Candidatus Aenigmatarchaeota archaeon | reverse complement strand
AACATGCTCCTTTCTGATTCCGAGTCCCGCCAGCACCTCAGCTGCCTTTCTTTTGTCCTTTATTTTTTCAATGTTGCGTCTTATCACGTCGGTGAACCATAGATCAATTTCGTTTTCGAGAAACAGTATATCTTCGCATGGGTCATAACCCTCGGTCGGCTTGCCTTCTGCATCTGTCGTGCCAGAAGCATCCACAACATGAATAAGGCAATCAGCTGGTACGAGGTCGTTCAGGAATTGGTTGCCCAAGCCTTTGCCAGTGTGCGCACCAGGTACCAAGCCTGCCACATCCAGAATTTTTACAGGTATTAGGCGTGTGCCATTGCTGCATTGTGAATTTTTTGGATTACAGACTACCTTCAATTCGGTGTGTGGACACTTTGTGGTAACATAGCCTATGCCCACGTTTGGTTTAATGGTGACAAACGTGCGATTGGATATCTCTACATCTATCAGCGTTGCTGCCTTGAAGAAACTACTCTTGCCTGTATTGGTCTTGCCCACAACACCTATCTGCATGGCACTATATTGACAAGGCTGTATTTATTTTCTCCTCCGTTTTGTCCGACCGAACTTCCAGCCAATGGTATATGCAATTTCAAAGAGCACGAGAATGGCTATTGTGGTGTTCACAGCTATGAATACAACATCCCTCAGCAACAATGCGTACATTAGCAATAGAATGTTTCCGATGAGATAGATGCCGGCAAAGCGAAGGTCTATTAGCGATTTGTGTCGTTCTATAGATTCCCACATCTCATAGCTCCATGCGGCTGCGATGAAGAGGGCTCCAATTATTCCTATCCATATGTCAAATCCTGTAATGGCGATGAGACCAGCGGTGTTGAGCACCATGAACTTTATATAATTACGCCTGCCATATAAAGTTAAAGGTGTTGAGATGCAGGCTCCAATCTGTGAAGTATGCCTTAGCTCGGAACTTCTTTGTGCGGGCTGCGCCGACAAACTCTCGCGCGGCGACATCACACAGACGGAGATAGATGTGGTCCGCGCGCTCTATAACATGTCCGAGAAGATACGTTCACTAAAGGACGTTAAGTTAAGGAAAGTAATAGACAGCAATGTTCTGCTCCTTGTTGCTGGAACGGGTGACGGTGCGCGCCTTGTGGGCAAGGGCGGTGCAGTCGTGAAGGAGCTCGCAAAGCAATTCGGAAAATCTGTTCGCGTCCTGGAGGAGAAGAACGATATGCGCTCCTTCGCTGCTGAGCTTATTTCACCGGCTTCGCTTTTGGGCATCAATACGGTTTTCCGGGCTGACGGTCAGAGCTATAAGTTGCGTGTGCCGGAGGCACACAAACGAAGACTTGCTATGACACCTGAAACAATAACGATGATTCTGAAGAGCCTTTACGGCAAAGATGTCGAGCTGTCCTTTGAACCTTAGTGCTGATTTCTATGCGACTTGCAGCAATAAACAGACAGCTCTGCAAACCTGACAAATGCAGGCAGGAATGTGTTGATGTCTGTCCCATCAACCGTACAGGCAAGAAGTGTTGCTGGATTGACGAGCAGATAAAAAAAGCGCGCATCGATGAGGAGCTGTGCATTGGTTGCGGGCTTTGCGTTAAACGTTGTCCGTTCAAGGCAATAGATGTCGTCAACACACCGGAGAAGCTGAAAGAGGCTCCGGTCCATAGATTTGGGCCCAATCTTTTCACATTATTCCGTTTGCCATTCCCTTTGAAAGGAGAGGTCGTTGGTCTGCTCGGACCGAATGGTACGGGAAAGACGAGTGCATTGAAAATACTGTCCGGTGATATAGTTCCAAATCTTGGCACGGATAGGCCAGCAACCCCATCCGCACTGGTTAAGGTATTCCGTGGTACCGAACTTCAGGAACATCTTGAGCAACTAACACAGAAGAAGTTGCACTCTGTTGTCAAACCACAAAACATCGAGGGGCTCTCGAAGGTTGAGGGCACGGTGGCAGAATTACTGAACCGCTACAACGAGCGCGGTGAAATGGAAAAAATAATCAAAGAGCTCGAACTGGAGGCAGTGCTGGAACGTTCGCTCTCCGAACTCTCTGGTGGCGAGCTGCAGCGCGTTGCTATCGCAATTGCGTCGAGCCGCGTGGCAGATGTTTACTATTTTGATGAACCTTCCAGTTATCTTGATGTGCGACAGCGTTTGGCAGCTGCGAAGCTTATACGCGAGCTTGCAACTGATTCAGCTGTTATGGCTGTTGAGCATGACCTGGCAACGCTTGACTACCTTGCCGACCGTATCCACATATTCTACGGCGTGCCTGGTGCATACGGTATAGTGAGCAAGCCCTACAGTTGCAGAGTAGGTATCAATGCTTTCCTGGACGGCTACATTAAGGAGGACAACGTGCGCTTCAGGCCGGAGGCAATTGATTTCAAGATAGTCCGCACCGCATCAACAGCTACCATGAAGCCTGTGCTAGAATGGACAGAGCTGAAAAAGAAATTCAAGGGATTCGAGTTAAATATCTCTTCAGGTAGCCTGTTCGCCGGAGAGGTACTTGGTATATTCGGCGCTAACGCACTCGGCAAAACCACATTCGCGAAGATGCTGGCTGGAGAGCTCGAGCCGGACAGCGGAACTATAACAAAAACACTGAAAATTTCCTACAAACCGCAGTATATCACTTCTGACTTCAAAGGCACCGTTGCTGAGTTACTTGGTACGGTCGTGGATGTGCACTCTGAAGAGTTTCGTTCAGATGTTTTACGGCCACTCGAACTTGAAAGAATATTCGAGGCTCAGGTTTCGATGCTCTCTGGTGGCGAGCTGCAGCGCGTTGCTATCGCTTTGTGTCTTGGACGACAAGCAGAAATCTACCTGCTCGATGAGCCGTCCGCCTTCCTAGATTCAGAACAAAGGCTGGCGGTAGCAAAGGCAATCCGCAAACTAGCCGAACGAAAGGGCTGCTCGGTAATGGTGATAGACCACGATCTGCTCTTCCTCAGCTATCTGGCCGACAGGGCTATGCTCTTCACTGGAATATCGAGCGTGCAAGGTGCTGCAGAACAGCTCGATCTTGCGCCCGCTTTTAATAAATTCTTGATGAGCCTCGGTATTACGTTCCGTGCAGACCCGACAACCAGGCGGCCGCGCGCTAACAAGCCGGGCAGCCAAATGGACACCGAGCAGAAGGCTGCAGGGAAGTATTTCGTTCTTTAATGGCCCTCGTTGTTAGAATATCTTTTGTATCGTGTCGCCCATTCTATTCCACGGCAGGCCGAGCCACAGCGCGGCAATTAGCAGGCCATTTGCTGCGCCAACAAGCACGTCTAGCACCCAGTGCGCGCCGATGCCAACGCGCGAGAGCGCTATCAGTACAGCAAAAGCTAATAGCGGTGTTCTTGCCTTTGGATAGTAATATCCGAGAATCATGGCCGCCATGAAAGCCATCTGCGCATGCCCCGAGGGCATGCTCGTGCCGTAGTCGTGCACCAGCTCAAACACCGAAAGTTCGTACGGTGGTCTGGGCCTGGCTATCATGTTCTTGAGAAGGAACGCCACAGCTGCGTTGAACCATATTCCAAAGAACAACACAGCGCCTGCTGTGCGGCCGCGAAGCTTCCTGCCCATGGAGCTGAACTGGCCCCAAAAGAATATGCCTGCTGCAACGAACAGCCAGACCACCATCGAGCCAACGTTGCTCAGCAATATCCAGATAGGCGTTGCCACGGCGAGTGTGTTGAAGATTAAGAGCGAAGTGCTCTGGTCAACTATGAAAAGGCCGTAGGCCATGGTTATCGCATAGGCGGCGACAATTTCAAATTCAGCGCGCATATAAAGGGTTAATATTCATTATAAAAAGGTTTGTGGTGAGCGCATGAAGTATTGCTACAATGACTTGTCGTTCGAGTTGACTGAAGATGTTTACGCACCGGCGGAGGACTCTGAGCTTTTGGCAGAGGCAATGGCTATAACTATCAAACCAGGCATGGCCGTGCTCGACATGGGATGTGGTTGTGGTCTGCTGGCAGTGCTGGCAGCGAAGGCTGGTGCGGACGTGACAGCTGCCGATATCAATCCAGTGGCTGTGAGGCTTACCTGTAAAAATGCGGATGCCAACGGCTTCAAGGTACGGGCTGTTGTTTCAGATTTGTTTGAAAATATCTCCGAAAAATTTGACCTCATTGTTTTCAATCCTCCATACCTGCCAGACAATGACAATATAAAAGGCAGCGAAGCCTGGAACAGGCGGGATGTCATTGAACGATTCATAGCAGCGGTAGGAGAGCACTTGAGCCCCGACGGAAAGATATTGTTATTGGTCAGCTCCTTGACACCAGCAGAGGAGATCGTTAGAGCACTCGAAAAGGCGGGCTTAAGCACAGAGGTCGTCGCACAGCGCAAGGTCCCGTGGGAAACGCTCTCGGTACTATGCGCAAGGCGAACTTTATAAGTCGCTGACGAATTATTTTAGGCATGCAAAACAAGTTAGCAATAGCGATTTTCCTATCATTTCTGCTGATAATGCCGCTGGCTGCTGCAAAGAACGTTGTTTTCATAACAGGGGATGATACCTGCCACCGCGGAACCTGTTCATGCCTTAGCAGCGAACCACAGGCCTTCTGCAACAGGCTGAAGACTACACTTGGCTACAATGTGACAATAATAGGTGAGAGCTATGTGATTGCAAATGACAGCTTAGAGTGGCAGCCGTGGGTAAACAACGCAGACCTTATATTTCTTGGGGATACCAGCACACGTACGGCCAACACCAGCAGTAGTGATAGGAATCGGTTCTGTGGCAATATTTCGCTGGTCACGTCCAATCGGAAGGTGTTTGCAACCTTCATTAATGTTCAAAATTTTCCCACTGAAGGACTTGTGGGTTGTGCCTTCAGCACCCAGCTAGCAATGGTCGAGTGGCCGCAAGCAACAAACAATACCTGCATGGCAACGGTCACGCCTTCGAACTTTCGAAAACTGAAGGACGGCTACGTAACATCAGGCATGCCATCGGAACCTGTGCTGTATACAGATCCATATTATGTGAGCATGCATGGTCCACCTTCCCCATCCACGCCTGTCGGTTGGATAGGTTTGGCATGTCCCAATCCTACAGGCGTTTTTTCCGTGGTCAATACGAGCGCTAAAGGCGCGTTCTGGGGCCTTCTGACACCTTCTGTATTCACATCAGATGCATGGGCACTTTTTGACAGGACTGTTTGGGACATTCTAGGGGAAACTGGTTGGACTGTCATGCCATATGTGATACCGTCCATAGCCACCGCAAACCAGAGTGTATTACTGGTGGCAAAGGTGACTGAACGTGGCCAGCCCATCTCATCTGGAAACGTGGTCAACTTCACGCTCAATGGCATCAACGGTACCCTCTTCTATGATAACGGATATTGGCTCAACAGCTCGACAGCAGTGCCATACATAGGCAGTTATAACCTCAATGTAAAGGGCTGGGATGCTTACATGTTGCGCGGCTCTGGCAACAAATCGTTTTCAGCAGGCAATATGACGGTCACAATAATTTCTGGGGACTATGTGCAGGGCGAAAATTATACCATAGTCGCCAACGTAAGTTATGGAACAGTCTTCCAACCCGCCAATGTCTATTTCAGCATATGGAACACGAGCGACTGGACAAAAATAATAGACAACCAACCCATGTCAAGATCGGATTCTTACTACACAGCGGCCATCCTTGGTACTGAGACATCCCAATGGAGAGGCACACTCCTGCTCGAAGTGACAGCCTTCAATACTTCATTACCAGAGTTCTACAAAGGTGGGAACTACAAGTATATAATGGCGGCATCAGCATTGGTCGCAAACCTTACGACAGACAAGGCTGCCTACAAGCCAGGCGAGATAGTCAATCTTAGCCTGCTGACAGCCTATCCGCCAAATGTGACAGGGGTCAACATATCAATTATTGACCCATCAGGAACCAATGCATCGCTCGGTACTATGGTGCGTTTCAATAATACATTATGGACACTCAGCTATACATTACCACCAGGTTCGCTTAACGGTACACATGTTTTCAATGTCAGCTTCACGGACGGGAGCCGCACGAACTGGACTGCGCACAGCATTGATGTGAAGGCTTATGATGTCTATTTCTCTAAGAACAAGGCCATTTATATGACTGGCGATACAGTCGGAGTTACTCTCCAAATAATCAATCCATACACATCTAATATCAACTTCAGTGTCGCAGTAAATGTTACCGACCCTGCCAACAATACGACCAATATCGGTAACGGTACAATAAGTGGTTCAGGTAGCTGGAACACGAGTTGGACAATACCAGCAACTGCAGTGGCTGGCACATACATGCTAACAGCTTTTATATCGGACAGTGTGAACCCAGACCGCCGTACGAACGTCTCGGACAGCTTTTTCATAAACACTACAGCTTATGTTTCCGTAAGTCCTTTGAAATGGTCATTAAACGCAACATCAGCAAAGCGCTACACGCAGACATTTATCCTGAATAACACTGGAGCTTTGGATATCAGCAATCTGACAATAACACCGAGCGCGGCTATAGCTCCATTTGTTGTTATCGATCCTGAAAAAATAGACTCATTGCCTCGTGGCAACATAGCCAACTTCACGGCCAGTTGGAACGCCACGCTTCCTGTTAATCTTACAGGCACGCTTGTTGTAGCCGCGGACAGACATCCCATGCTCGTATCTATACCTGTTGCGCTCAGCATGAGCCCATTGGCAGGCCAAACACCTATCCAGAAATGGTTATCAGTAAATCCGACATCCCTTATCAATACTACCATTCCTGATAAGAGCTGGAATGCTGAATTCATGCTCTCAAACACAGGCGGGGATGAGATATCCGAAATAAATATCAACGTCAGCGAGGAGTTGAGAGGAATAATCACGGTCATTGACAAGCCGGATGCCCTGCCAGCCTCAGGTTCAGAGTTATTGTTGCTCAATGTTAACACAACAGATGCAAGTATAGGAAGCTACATGGGCACGGTCACTATAGATAGTACTGGAGGTTCAGCTGAGATATCGGTTAAGATAAAAGTCATTGGGAACGTGCCTACAGATGCTGATGCGCTTTCTGCTGAGTTGGACACGCTGTCTGCGAGTATAACAGCGTTCGCGGCCAAGGGCAAGAATGTCAGCGCCGTCATCAATCTCGCTTCTGCTGCTGCCTCGGATATAGCGGCCGCGCGCGATGCGTGGGAAGCAGAGGACTATGAGACAGCTGATGCAAAAATGGAGGATGCGCGAGGTAAAATAGAGAGCATCAGAGCGCAACTTGCGGCACTTTCAGCAGCGCCTGTGCAGCCGAAAAGTGCAGGTGGCGTGATATGGGCGGTCGCTTTCGTAGTAGTACTTTTGATAGCAGGAATAACGGTATTCAAGTTCAAGGAACAAATCAGAGGGTTTATTGAAAATCTGCTGAAGCGCAAGCCGAAAGCACCAGCTGCACCTCGTGAGGAATATCCATCTGAGGAGCGTGAGACACCGCCAGAAGAGGAGGCGCCGCCCGAGGAGCAAGAAAGCCGCTACAGGACTGAATGGTATTAGCTTAAAAGGTTCTGAAACAATTTTTCTCCTATGCCGGCGAATGTTACAGCCGAGTTTGCGAAAGCACAGAGCAAGTATCTTTCGGCCAGAACACGTGAGGAAAAGATTGCCGCTCTAGAGGAGATGCTTGCAACCATTCCAAAGCACAAGGGCACCGAGCACATGCAGGCTGAAATACGCGGCAAGCTGGCCAAGTTGCGTGGACAAAAGTCATCGAAGGTCGCGCGCACAACAATCACCATCTCCAAGGAGGGTGATGCACAAATTGTCATTCTTGGTCCAACCCAGACCGGAAAGTCCACGCTGCTGGCGCAACTGACGAATGCTAAGCCGAAAATATCTGACGTGCCATACACAACAACTAAGCCTGAGGTTGGTGTATCGGAATGGAAGGGTGTTAAATTTCAACTCATTGAAATCCCTTCAACGTTCACACCATCAATGATGTCCATAACAGCGAACGCTGATGGTATCGTAGTAGTCCTCGATCCGAGGCGCAATCTCGACGAACAGCGCGATGAGATAAGAAAATTGTTTTCGAAATTCAGGATACAGAAGCCGCATATAGAGATAATCGGTAGGACTGAGATCGATGCGGAATATCTAAAAAGCTCTATATGGAAAATGCTTGGATTGATACGTATCTATACGAAAGAACCTGGCAAGAAGCCCGAGACGAAGGCTCTGGTACTGAAGGCCGGCGCCACAGTCAAGGATGCGGCATCTGCCATACACAAAGACTTTCTGAAATTTTTCAAGTTCGCCAAGGTCTGGGGCAGCGCCAAGTATGCTGGAGAGCGCGTCGGCCTGGATTATAAACTCAAGGACGGCGATATACTCGAAATACATGCTGGATAGGCAATTTTAATATACTTTTCTGACGAATATTTGGCATGCCTGTTTCCCAATCAGACCCGGCCAGCAACTGGTACCAGAGTGTAGAGAAGGCCAGAATAAAGGCCCGGAAGTTTATGGGCCAGCCTGTGGCGATATATCAGAGCACGTCCGTGGTCATCGGCAAACTGGTTGGCGTCGACCTGGACAGGCTGTTTCGTGCAAACCTTCCGTATTGCAAATTGACGATATCAAAGCCACTCCGCTATCGCACTGACGGCAAGTTTGAATGTAAGATGGGCGACACTGAACTATTCTTTGTCAACAAGCCCGAGATGATTATGTCATTGGTGGAACTGGATGGCAGATTTCCAGAGATTCATACGCATGTTGCGGCCAAGGTCAAGGCCGGGGAGTGGGGTTAAACATGGCTACTACAAACCTTCCAGAGAAAAAGATTGAGGATGAGAGTTTCTGTCCAAAATGCAGGTCGAGTAAACTTCTCTACATAGAAGGTTCGCTGACCAGATGGGCGACATGTCCGAACTGCAAGTTCAAAAAGCTCGTTGCAAAGACGGATACACGGACCGTGCGGGTAACGCCGCTGCTCAAGCAGGATTTTTGATAGTAATCATCATTTTATAAATGCTATTGTCTGGCCCCACTACATCCCTCAAAGCGGGTGTGCTCCTTTTCGAGATGGGCGTTGAATGCCGCTAGGCGCTGGCTGCTGCCGCGCGAGCGCCGGCCGCGGAGTAGAAGGGATTTCGACGGCGCTGGAGGCGACTCCTGTAATTCTGTGTC
>JAHLMS010000018.1:9089-9423 GCA_018920245.1 Candidatus Aenigmatarchaeota archaeon | reverse complement strand
TAACGCGGTGGCGTATCAATGGAAAACACAGGCTTTCTGCTCTCGGGGTCGAAACGGAAGAACCCTTTCTCGGCCCACCATTTCTGCAACCTAGGCTCGACCTCTTTCGCATTGTACCTTTCTGCCAACGTCATGCATTAGCTATCGTGTCAATATTTATTAAAATAGCGGTTATTATGGCTATGGACTCTATTGCATTGTTGAACATGTTCGGTCTGTTTGGGGTGACTATTGTCAGCGCATTTTCAGACTCAATAGTGCCTATGCCTGCATGGCCTGTCATCGGAATTGCAGTCTTGATATGGCATCCTGTTATGGTCTTTTTTGCTGCTTT
>JAHLMS010000018.1:0-9059 GCA_018920245.1 Candidatus Aenigmatarchaeota archaeon | reverse complement strand
ATCCGCAGGCGATGGATATTCAAAAGGAATACCGAGTTGGAAAAGAAAGCGGAAATCTGGTTCAAGAGATGGGGTGCTATAACACTTCTGACCCTTACTTGGATACCGTTTATAGGCGACCCTATAACAATAGTAGCTGGCGCGCTAAAAATGCCGTTCAAGAAATTCTTCACCTTTATATTGATTGCAAAAATGTGGACAATAGCTGCAATAATAGCAATTGCCTGGTTCGGGCTAAGCGCTTTCGGTCTGCTTTAGACGAAGCCACGCAGACCCTTCACGGGCAATTTGTCTGGGTCTATGAGCACTATCCCCTTGTTCACCGGCATCGCCACATTGAAAACCGGCACGCTGTCCACAAAGGCCAGAGGAATGCCGAAGTGGGCGTGACCGTGGACGGCAAACGTCAGATTGGCCTGCGCTATAGCCTTCTCAAAAGCCTTATAGCCCAGTCCTCCATAAATCTCGGGCCGTTCGCCCTTCAATGTCTGGTATGTCAGCGCATAATGGCTGAGAAGTATATTGATGTTGCACTTGAGCGTTTTCATATTCTTCAGCAGGCCCACCACCTTCTCAAAACGGTTAGCGTACCTTTCCTTTATGTCCGGTATCGATCTGCTCTGCCACCATGTAGGCCTGTCCAAACAACCTTTCGTACCTACAATACCGACGCGCCTGCCACCAACCTCTATCATGAACATCTCATCATCCAGGAATACGACGCGCTTTCCCACTATCTGCTTTATCTTCTCATAGTCCTGCTCGAATTCTTTGTTGCCCCATACAGCCACTATCGGGCAGTCCCAACCCGCACGTTCGACCAAACGTAGCACGTCCCTATACTGGTGGGGCATCCGGAAGTCACACATGTCCCCGGCCCATAGAAACAGGTCAGGCTTCTTTGCTGCAGCAAGAGCATCGGCGAACTTTGCAAAGTCACCCGTAAGGGCGTCAAGATCAGAGGTCGCTGCTATAAGCATGGTTTAAATTAGTCGTAAGGGTATAAAAATTACGGGCCGGTGGTCTAGTGGAAACAGATTGACAACGCGTCATCGCCAAACTGACGCCTGCTTCGCAAGCAGGAGTTCGCGAGTTCGAAGTCAGGACCGCGTTGCGTTCCCGACACCTTTCACGAAAATCTCGCCCGGTCCACCATTATTATTTAAGTCAGCAGAATATTATTCATGTCTCGCAAACTGAAGTTCGGATTCTTCTCGTTCACTGGAGACGAGGGCTGCATGATCATTTTCCTCGAGGCACTGAACTCGCATTTCCAGAAATGGCTGAAATCCATCGATTTCAAATATTCGAAGATATTGCGCGAAAAGAACGAAATGAAAGGCTTGGACATCGCGTTCGTGGAAGGTGCTATATCAACGAAAGACGAGGTCAAGCGTATAAAGGAAGTAAGGAAAAATTGCAAGGTCTTAGTAGCGATGGGCGCCTGTGCAATAGATGCCACCCCTTCAGCACACAGAAATTTTTTTGCCAAAAAAGAATTAAGAGAAATAAACCCTATTCTTAAAAAATTCAATTATCTCGACAAGGTATATCCGCTGTCCAAATTTGTCAAGGTTGATTATCAGGTACCTGGTTGCCCAATGGACCAAATGAAGTTCATCGAGCTTGTCGAGAATTTCATAGAAAAAGGTGTTTGATTGCACAAGGAAACTGACATCAAAATCGATATGTTGAGTAAGATTGAGGGCCACGCCTCGCTCGATATAAAGATAAGGAAAAACAAGGTGGAGGACGTCAAGTTGCGTGTCATAGAAAACAAGCGCTTCTACACGCAGGCCGTGCGCGGCAAGCCTGCGATAGCTGTGCCTGCGCTCGTCTCGCGCATCTGCGGGACTTGCTCAATATCGCACTTAACATGTGCAACCGAAGCAATCGAAAAAGCACTCGGCGTGAAGCCGTCCGAACAGACCGTGCTTCTAAGAAAGCTGGCCATGTATGGCACAATTATCAGAGACCATGCGATGCACCTCTATCTCTTCTGCCTGCCTGATTTGTACGGTTATGATTCTCTTCTGGACTTCGCCGGAGCGAACAAGCATCTGATAGGCGAATGTTTTGAAATCAAGGCCGCTGGCAACGCGCTCGCGAGCTGGGCAGCTGGTCGCGCCGTGCATCCGGCATACAGCCGCATCGGCGGCTGGGCTGTCTTACCAAAGACTGAGAACGCAAGAATGGTAATAGAGAAGCTCTTGCATTGCCGGGAGCATGCGCTCGAACTAGCCGAAAAATTTTACAATTGCAACTGGAAGTTCGAACGCGATACACAGTTCGTTGCGCTTCGGACGCCAGACTTCAGCTTCCTCGAAGGAGAGATATGCGGTACAAAAGGTCTATGCATCCCGGAATCTGATTACTACGAACACCTCCAGAGAGTCATACTGCCGTATTCGCAAGCTTCGGCCTTCGAGCTCGAAGGAAAGGAATACATGGTCGGTGCGATGGCACGGATGTGCCTGAACAAAGTCGCATTACACAAAAATACAAAGCAAGATTGTGCAAAATCTCTGAAGGTTTTTCCAACAACCAACGTGTTCGCGAACAATCTCGCTCAGGCAATCGAAATCATACATTGCATCGATCATGCTATCGAGCTGTTGGAAGGAATTGATATCAAGCCTGAACCGGTGCCTGAGATAAAAATAAGGGCAAGCACCGGTGCGGGTGCTATTGAAGCGCCGCGCGGCACGCTGTGGTACGGCTTTGATATCGCTTCGGATGGAAAAATAAAGAATGGTAACATCGTCATTCCGACCGCACAGAACCAGATAAAGATGGAGAATGATATCAGAGCGCTGGTTAATGCTCTGCTCGGTCAGCCCAAAAAGAAAATTGTTGCCGAGTGCGAGAAACTCATCCGCGCCTATGACCCGTGCATGTCCTGCGCCTCGCACTTTCTGCGCGTTCGATGGATATAAGCGCCTTCTCGATAGCCCTGAGCGCCTTGTCTTCCGAGCTTCCGTATGGCACACATATTATCTTGACCTTTTTCAGAAGGCCGGCTGCCAGTGCCAGCTTAAGTGTCTGACCGAAATCGAGTTCGTGCATTGAATGTATCCGTCCCATTTTAAACACATCTATATCATCTATGATTCTAACATCCTTGATGCCTTTGACGGTATCAATTGCTAGCAGCTCACCATCGAATTCGATATCTGTTGGATCAGCCTCCACGAATTCAATGTTGGAAAATCTTCTTCTCAGTTTCGGCAACAAGCGCAGCGGTAGGCTATCATGTTTAAGAAGCGGGTTGCCAAAGACAAGTACGCGCATTTAGACACCCAAGCAAGACATATTCAATCCTTTTTGCTCCAATACCTTTTCAACAAGGCTTTTATCAATAATATCTGAAATATATCCTCTATGTACAGCAACATATGTTTGAGGCTCTATATTTGGAAATAATTCGATTTTGTACATATCCGTGCCATCATCTTTTTTCACATGCGCAAGTTTATCCACTTTCAGTATATAGCCAACGGTTACTTTACAATAATCAGGTTTTTTCAATAAACCCAATTTAGCCTCCATATCGACATGGTTGTTGTGCTCAAAGAGAAAATAATGCCTAACAGCTTCAGCATCGATTTTATTTTTGTTTAAACTCCTAGCTGTTTTAGCACATCTCTCCATAGCTGTGCTAAAAAGTCTTTCTGTTCCTTCTGGAAGTTCTTCACAATTGGCATATTTTTCTATAAGTTCTTTGGCAGTTTGCGTATCTATTTTTTTCTGTGCAACCTTTATGTTTAAGCATGGTAGTGCATAACCAAAGAACACCCGCCGTGCATCATCCGCAAACTGCATATTGCAATATAGATAGCAAATTTTTAAAGTTAGCGCACACAAGATTGAGCAAGGGCAGGTGGCTCAGCTAGGAACCCATTTGCTGTGCAAAAGCGTTCACGGAAAAGGGTGAGCAGTTAGAGCACCACGCTGATAACGTGGAGGTCCCCAGTTCAAATCTGGGCCTGCCCACCATTTTGTGATTCCATGGAAATAGTAGCAAGAGGCGCAGAGGCTGTTTTGAAAAAGGACGAGTTGGACGGAGAAACTGTTCTGATAAAAGAGCGAATAAAGAAAGGCTACCGCATCGAGCAGTTGGACAAGCAATTGCGCATGGAGCGAACAGTACATGAATCTAAGCTCCTTGGAGAAGCTAGGCGGGCAGGCGTTGACACCCCAAAACTTCTCGCAATCGATGAAAAGGGTTGTAAGATAACGATGGAATGGATTGAGGGACAGCGCCTGAAGGAGATGCTGAATTCTGAAACGAATAATGAAAAAATAGGAAATATAGCCGAACTTGTCGGCAATTCTGTCGGTCGGTTGCATGCCGCAGGCATCACTCATGGCGACCTGACCACGTCGAACATGATAATAAGCAACGGCAAAATATATTTTATCGATTTCGGCCTGGGCTTTTTCTCATCAAAGGCTGAGGACCATGGCACGGATCTAGCCGTTTTCAAGGAGGCTGTCAAAGCAACGCACTTCAAACATTTAAACCTTGTATGGGATAGGTTTATAAAAGGTTACAAACAGACAAATGCACAGGCCGACGCGGTTCTCAAGGCACTGGCTGATATAGAGAAGCGCGGCCGGTACATAACAAGGGTTGATTGAATGTTCAAGATAAAAGGCGAGACGAAACAGCAAACGCTTGAAAATGTGAGCTACCTACTGATGATTATCTGTGCTGTACTTGTTGCCATTGGAATAGGCCTCGGCAGTTTTGTAGTCGGCACTGTGTACATTGCCGTCTTTGGCGCGGCGCTGTTTCTGCCAGCAATAATTATTTACATAATCTCACAGTTCATGCTGCCTGCAGGAGAAAACAAGGAAGAAAAGACGGTGTAGACATGGCACGAATGTACGCAAGAAAACGTGGCAAGGCGGGAAGCAAGCGACCTGTCATTCAGGCGACTTGGGTAGAATATAGCGCTGATGAGGTCAATAAGCTCGTTCTGAAGCTAGCCAAGGATGGACTTTCGCCGGCCGCGATAGGCCAAGTGCTACGCGACCAGTACGGTGTGCCTTCTGTACAAGCCGTAACAGGCAAGTCTGTGCTTTCTATTATTTCCGAGGCTGGCCTTGCACCTAGCATACCTCACGATCTCATGGTACTCCTGAAACAGGCCGTCGCCCTGCATGAACATATGGCCAGGCACAAGCGCGATTCAACGTCCAAGCGCGGTCTCGAACTGCTCGAATCGAAGATACGCAGGCTCGTCAAGTATTATGTGCGCACAAGAAGGTTGCCTGCCGACTGGAAGTACGATGCGGAACGCGCCAAGCTGCTCGTGCAGACCGGTGGCAAATGAATAACCTGCATATAAATTCTTTCTCGTTTACTATTCTTGCATGCAGCCGCTGGTAGAGGCAGCAAAGACAGCTGCGGAGCGCATCAGGCGCGAACAGAAACTCATCCATGTTGTGAGCCATTATGACGCTGATGGTATCTGTGCAGCCTCGATTATTGCAATCGCGCTGCTCAAGCTTGACAAACCATTCCACCTTATTATCACAAAGGACATCACGCCAGAGCTCTTACAACGTATAACTGCCTGCGAACCAAGCCTTGTCATTTTTACAGACCTTGGTTCTGGCTACCTAGCTGACATAGCCAAGTTGCCATGCGACATTATAATTGCTGATCATCACGAACTTGGTTCTATTTGGTGTGGCTCGACCGCAGGTAGACAGCTTATCCACATCAATCCTGAGCTGTTCGGAAAGGCGCAGTTTGCAGGCGCCGGAGTGGCATACCTTATTGCGCGTGAGCTTATCGACGACAGAAGGCTTGCGCAACTGGCGCTTGTTGGGAGCATAGGAGACTGCGGCGATTACTCGCTTGAACTTTTTATTGGACCGGGTGTGAACAGAGAAAGGGGCCTAAATATCTTTGGCCGTTTCGGCCGGCCACTGCATCATGCACTCGAGTCTGCCGGCTTCACCAACAGTATCCAGCTCCTCACAGAGCTCGGCATTGATCCAAGGAAGACCTTGGCCGAACTGAACGCTACTGAAAGGCAAAAACTGACCGATGCCCTTGTCCGCGAAAGGCTTGCTGCTGATGCGAACATAACAAGCCTGTTCACAGATGTCTGGACATTAGCAAACCAGCCAGCCGAGCTAGCTGATGCAAAGGAATTCGCAACGTTGCTGAACGCGTTGGGTCGTATGGGCTCGGCCAGCACAGGCATAGCACTCTGTATGGGCAATGCGAAAGCACTGAATGCCGCAAGGGATATAGTCCGTGAATATAAGAAACAGCTGGCAGCAGCTCTCGAATGGGTGAGCAACAATCCTGTGCGCCGTACACAAAATGCAACCTATATCCTGGCGGGAAACGCAATAAGCGACGCCCTGATAGGAACAGTTGTCTCGATGCTCGCACGAAATGGGGACGGCAAGCCTGTAATAGGCCTTGCAATGTCTGCTGAAGGTGTGAAGGTTTCGGGCCGTTCATCGACATGCAATATCAATAAACTCATTTCCAAAGCGGCCGAGGCAGTCGGTGGCAGGGCTGGAGGTCATGCTGAAGCAGCTGGAGCTACCATACCTGTCGGTACAGAGGAGCATTTCATTTCTGCCTGCGAGGAATATCTGAAATCTTTATAAACCTTGTTTGGCTATTCTCACGACATGGCACAACCGCAAAAAGTGGAAGCCAAATGGAAAGGCAAGGAATGGTATCAGATACTGGCACCAAAATACATCGGTGACATTGTCATAGGCGAGACGCTTGCGACAGATGCTGAGAAGCTAAAGGGCCGTATAGTTGAAGCATCACTCATGGATCTTACTGGAGACCCGGCCAAGCACCACATCAAATTGTTCTTCAAGATTACTGAAATCGCTGGCAACAAGGCTCTGACCAAGTTTGTTGGTCATGAGGTAATGCGGGACTTCATCACGCGTGCTGTTCAGAGCAGGACCACACGCATTGATTCCAACGATGTAATCTCGTTCACGGACGGAAAGCTGCGCATCAAAGGCCTCGCTATAACAAACAGGCCGGTTTCCAAGGCGGTTGACAAAGCTATACGGAGCGCTATACGAAATGCTATAGCTGGCTCGGCCAATGGAAAGAAGATAGAAGAATGGGTGTCTATAATGGCGAGCGGCGAACTCCAGCGCACAATACGCAACGAGCTCAACAAGATATATCCGATAAGGATGTTTGAAATCAGAGCCAGCGAGCTTATCGAGAGCTAAAAATTATCTGCGTCCTTTGGGCTTGTGACGTCTTATTTTTGTTTGCATGCTTTTTGTTGACTTTGTTTCGGCTCCAACTACTTGTTTCGGGTCTGTTCGGTGACAGTTTGCGCTGAGGAGACTGCCATTTTTGGCTTAACCCTCATCCGCAATGTCCAATAGGCAATTGCTATAAGTATCGCAAGTATGCCAATGGCTGCAATAATTATTATCGGTATTATTGGCAGGCCGGCAATAGAAGCCATTGCCCTATCGGCCAAGTCCTTTGCATCGCCATATTTGCAATCCAAATAGGCCTTCTCGGCAGCAACTAACAGTTGTCGTGCAATCTCTATGTTCTTGCCTGCGGCCTCAGCCTGAGCAATTGTAGCGTTCGCTTTCTGAATCGCCGCGAGTGCTACTTCAGGCGTGATACCGACAACCGGAACGAAGCCTGCAATCATGTACGGCGTTTGCGCGCTCGTTATGTTCGCGCATATGATGTTGGTATCATGTAATATCATATCTGACGGGAGTTCTTGCCATTTTCCTTCTGAAAGCTGCCAAACACTGAGGGTGCTTTCGTTTATGTCACCGAGCTTGCCCTTGTAATTCATGCAATAGTTGATGATGTCGGCCGTCATGTTGATCTCGTAAGCCGACAGCGGCTTCTGGTTGCAATTGAGATTCGTCGGCGTGATTGCAGACAGGTTGTTGACTACCATGGAGTCTCCATATACTAGTATGGCGACCGTACCATCAGCCGGCTTGCCGTCTATCAGCTCACCGACCAGCGTGATGCTGCAAGCCTTTGGTATCGGGTAGCTCTTGCCTGCTATCCAGCCCGAGCATGGCTGAGGCCAGATGACAGGCGCTGCTGGTACAGCCACAGGAGGTTTTTCTTCCGGTGGCTTTGGTGGCGGTGGTAGGGATGGCATTGGGCATGCACCACAATCAGCCGAACAGCTTGCACAGTCCTCGCCTGAATCACAATAGTTGTCGCCGCAGTACGTGCTTGATGAGCGGCATATGCCATGCACGCAGTAACCGCCAAGGCAGTCGCTTGGGCTTGTGCAATTGCTGCCGTCAGGCTTACCTCCGCGTGTGAAGTGTGTGGATAAGCTGCTGCTGTAATTGGCATCGCCTGGGAAGTATCCGGTGATGTTAAACCTGCCGACATGTTGTATTGTTGTGTAGTTCATGAGCGGTGTTGTTCCGCTCTGCAGTACCCAACCTGTCATGTTAGAGTCAAGGTAGACTGTTTTACCGCTAACATTAAGGATAACAGTGAAATTGGCCACCGAGCCAGTTGGATATGTTTTGTCACCGTCCGTCCCATTGAGCAGCAATGTGATTGCAGTTGGTGCCTTTTCTATTGTGATATACCATGTGTCCGAGACGTTCCAGTTGTTGTTCGTGTCATTTGCCCAGCTCTTCCAGTAGAATGTGCCTGCTGGCAATATTGTTGAATAATTGTATATCGAGCCGCCATATGTGCTGTTGCTCATGGAATAGTTCTGCGGAGTGCCGCTGTAGTTCGATTCGAACAATACAGTGTCCATGTCAACATTGTCTGTCCAGCTTATGTTGAATTGCGAATATGTGCTGGGGCTGTATTTGGATGGATATGAAGATTGGTTGTCAGACCATGTTGGTGCAATACTATCAGTGCCGAACGGCGCAAATATGCTTCCAAAGTTAGTTATGTTTGCATAAACATAATTCTGCTCTGTATTAACACCATATGGATTTGCGAATACACTTGTGTCTGTTTCCCATGTTCCGTTATGTCTAGCCATGAATAAAGTGCTTTCGTTAACACCTCCAAGCTCGTCTTCGTTATA
>JAHLMS010000017.1 GCA_018920245.1 Candidatus Aenigmatarchaeota archaeon | reverse complement strand
AACACCGAAGCGAGAAAGCTTGTTACCATCGGCGACCTCGGCCGTCAGCACGGCTGTTGTACCTGTGCTCTTTAGAGCCATCAATAGTTTGAACAGCTGTTTTCGGACCTCAAATGGATTATTGAAGTAAAGACCTAGAGTGGAGGTTGAGTCAATGGCAACGCGCTGAATCTTATTGGCCTTGATCTTGTCGATGAGTGGTGCCACAATATCAGTGACCTCGAATGGATCACGGTATTCCAAAAAGAGCTTGCCCCGTTTCTCAAAGGGCTCGAAGTCCCAGCCAAATGCCACAACATCGTTTTTTATCTCCTCTGGCTTTTCTTCGAGTGTTATAAACATACAGTTCTCGCCTTTCTGTAAACCTTCCCATATAAACTGTGCGCAGAATATTGTCTTTCCGGTGCCTGCACTACCTGAGACGAGTGTTGTCGAGCCTTTGATTAAGCCGCCACCGATAAGCTTGTCCAGACCAATAATGCCCGTTGTAACACGTTCAGCATTTGTTGATTTCGGCATATTTAGTTATTTAACAGCAATCTTATAAAGCTTTCTTAACTTGCTTATTTCAGCCGTATCGTTTCGAGCAGTTTGGGTGCGACAGACTCGCAGCGGAAGAATTTGTGCGCCATGCGGCTGAACTCTACACATTTTGCATTCTCACCATGGTTGACCAATATGCGCTCAGGCACCTGGCGAAGGCGGGCAAGCCAGTTAAGCAGCTGCTTGTGGTCTGAGTGCCCTGAAAGGCCGTCCACGGTTGTGATTTCCATTTTTATTGGCACCGCGACTGTTCGACCCTTATCCTCCATTGGTATTTCCTTCCATCCCTTCTGGATGCGCCTGCCAAGCGAGCCTTCGCTCTGGTAGCCAACAAATATCATGCTGTTCTTTGCGTCCTCTGCCAGATTGCGTAGCCACCACACAGACGGACCACCCGTGAGCATGCCTGCTGTTGCAATAATTACAGCCGGTTCCCTGCTCTCAAGCACCGCTTTGCGCTCGTCCTCGGAGCCGATGCGCTTGAATATTGGTTCTGTGAACGGATTCCAGCCCTGTTGCAATATTGCGCGCTGGATTTCCCTGTTCATGAACTCTGGATATGCGGTGTGAATAGCAGTTGCATCCCAGACCATGCCATCAAGCCATACCGGGCATTCAATGCCAGCCTTGGCTAAAATGACTTGAACGTCTTGTGCGCGCTCTACTGCGAACGAAGGTATTAGTACCTTTCCGCCTCGCTCAACAGTCTTCTTAACAGCATTGGCCAACGCGGCCTCGGCCTCTGGTCTTCGTGGCAATATATCCTCTGCTAGGCCGTATGTGCTCTCGATGAGCACTGTTTCAGCGCGCGTGAACTCAGTGCTTGCGGGCTCATAAAGCGCTGTTCTATCGAACTTCATATCACCTGTGTACAGAAAATTATGGAAGCCTTCACCGATATGGAAGTGACAAAGTGCGGAGCCGAGGATGTGACCGGCATTCCAGAGCGTGAGCCGAATATCAGGTGTGATGTCGTTCACTTCTCCGTACTCGAGTGGGATACAGTGGCGGACGGCCTCTTTTATGCCTTTTGTAGTGAAAGGCGGCGTGCGGCCCTCGCGCTGGCCAAGCTCGATGTAGTCCATACAGAGCAAGACCATGAGGTCCCGTGATGGTAATGTGCAGTACAACGGGCCATCATACCCCATCTCATACAATGCTGGAATGAGACCACAGTGGTCCATATGCGAGTGACTTAGCACTATTGCATTGAGGCTGTGGATGTCGAATTCCGGGATATTGAAATATGGAAATTCATTCGTGCCCGGTTTCACACCACAGTCTAGGAGCAGGCGCGACTCAGGTGTCTGTAAAAGAATAGCCGAGCGTCCGACCTCGCGGAACCCACCCAATGCAGTGATCCTTGCCCATTCGGTTGGCTTCCATCCGCCGTGGATGCGCTTGCCAACCTTGTCCAAGAAATCCTTACGGAACGCGCTTTCCCTATAGACGAGCTCACGTAGAACTTTTATTGTTTCGCTCGGAATCGCTGGTGCGCGGTGGATTATAGGTGACCATAGCGCTGCCTTCTTGATTGCTCTGAGTGTTTCACCACCCTTACCTATCACAAGCCCAGGCTTGTCCGCTTCGATGGTAACTTTACTTACATCTGGCTCGAATTCGATGTCCCGTATACCAGCCTCGGCTGGTACTACATTCCGTATTTCCCTCTCAGCATCCTCAGGGTCCTTGCATATGGAAGGGTCTGGCCTAAGCAGTATACGCTTCTTGAAGGTGCTGACCATGTTTTTGATGCTATCGCCCGGATCAACGAAGAATTCCTTTGATTTCGTGTAAAGCACTATTTCACAACCTTCGAAACGAATGTCTGAGATATGGGCAGAGCTGGGCAGGGCTGCACGTACCTTTTCAAAAAGTTCTGCTGCTTTCTCTTCTACGATTGCTAACACCTGAAATGCGTTTATTGCTTAGGAGAAAAGTAACAAGTTACATGTACTTTTTCACATCAGCCTGCGAAAGCTCTCTGTAGCCGTTCTTATCGATTACTGCGACAATGATTTGCCTGCCGCCGCTACCAATGTCGCGCTCTATGGCGGCCCGTACAGCTTTCACTGCTAGCGCGACTGCTTCATCTGCGCTCATACCTTCCCTGTAATTAGCCTCGAGCATGCCGTACACGAAAGGCGAGCCGCTGCCTGTTGAGAAGAACTTGTCATGAGTGTCATAGCCTCCAAAGGGATCAAAGGTATAGATAGCCGGGCCGTTGGTATCATAGCCGGCCAATATAAACTGGTTCATGTAAGGGAAGTATTTGCTGCCTTGGAGCACATTTGAGAGCAGCGTTGCAGCAGCCTTCACTGTTATTGGGCCGCGTTCGAGCTTGTAAAGCTTGAACTGTGCTTTCAGTAGGCGAACAATGAGCTGTGCGTCGCCGACCATTCCTGCAACTGTTATGCCGAGATGGTCATCGAGTTGAAAGACTTTTCTGGCGAGCTTGGATTCCACCATGTAGCCTATTGTGGATTTGCTGTCCGCTGCTATCACAACCGCGTCCTTCGCGATTATGCCGACTGTTGTTGTTCCTGTTTCAATTGCTTTGGGGTCTGACATAGAAAATCAGCACTTGTCAAAGCTAATGCTAATGATATATTTAAAGCTTATTGTCATATAGGCTTTCCGACGTAAAGCATAGCCTTTGCCGGTCTGCCACAGCCCACACAGCGCTTGCCAGCAATCTCCGGCCTTTTGCCAAACAGTAGGCCTCTTGCGGATAGTCCAGCCTTTTCAACTTTCCGGCCGCACGACAGGCCCATGCAGTGCGGGACTCTTACAAACCCAACAGCTGTCTTCTTTTTGGCTTCAGACAATTCTGCCGCATCTTGGATTATCATTGCCTCCATCCCGCGCTTGCGCAGCTGAAAAGCGATGGAATCAGAAAGTTCGACAAACTCTGTTTCGAGTTTTTCTTCCTCAATGGTTATCCTTTCGAGAAAGTCTCTGCGCACAAATGTCACCTGCTTTGCGGCCAGTTCAGCTGGCCCGATCTCTATTCGAAGCGGAACACCCTTCATTTCCCATTCATGCACCTTATCTTCTGGCTTTATATCGCGATTATCCAGATGCACACGATAGCCGGCCGCCTCGAGCCTGCCCAGCACCTCACCACATTTTTCCATAACCTTTGCAGTTATTATACCCACAGGAATTATTACAGCCTGCAATGGGCTCACAGCAGGGGGTAAAATCAAGCCGCGCACATCACCATGCACAGCTGCAAGCGCTCCGAGCATGCGTGATGAGAGATTGGCGCGCAAGACCCAGACCTTGCTGTTACCTATCTTTAGTCCTGTTGATTGCCCGAGAAAACTTATTGTTCCCAGGTTGACGATACGGCCATTTGGGAGCTGGACATCCAAGCCAATGGTGTAGCCGTCGCCCATCCAAGGCCTTTGTAGCTCGAGATAATCCAAGCCGAGTGTTCCGCTGACAAGCTCGCGATAAATTGAAAGTAATCTTTTTACTTCATCTTCAGCCTCCTTCTGCGTGGCAAAGAACGACCAGCATTCGTCTGCAAGCGCTTCCTTGTCCGCGAGCAGTATGAGCCCAGATTTCGTTCGTAATTGTAAATTAATGTAATTGTCTATTCGAAGCGGCAGGTCATTGATATTCTTAATTCTTTCTTTTACAGCCTTCAGCACGATGTCTGCGGCAGGCAGTAAATCTGCTTTGCCTGTTGTCAAAGGAAAATACCAGTTCTGGTATCCGATTGCTAGCAACAAATCATTTAGTCTATCCATTGTGAGGTGCCATGTCTCAAGCCCTGTGGGCATCAGCACGGTCCAGCCGTCTACGCTTGTAGCGAATTCAGCCTCCTTTACAATTTCATACCACTTTTCGAAATCTTCCTCTTTCTTGACCATGCTCTCACCTCAGTACATTTTGCCTACATAGCCTAGGAATTTGGCCGGCTTGCCACAACCTACACATTTCCCTTTTGTCGTCTGGTAATGGTCCTTGCCTATGAACGGTGTGTCAACAGCCTTCTCAATTTTTGCTGCACATTCGAGCTCGCCACACCAGGCGAGTTGTGCAAGCATATCTGAAGTCACTGCTTTTTTCACATCTTCAATACTCTTTACAGCTTTTATCTTAGAATCATGATAGCGCTTTGCACAATCGGTCATGTTTTTGAAGATTTCCACGAACATTTGTTCGAGCCTTGCTGCGATTTTGTCTGTTTTTACGAACTCCTTCTTTCCTGTATCACGGCGGACGAGCGTCGCGCCGCCCTTCTCCAAGTCTTTTGGTCCTATTTCTATGCGTACAGGCACACCAGCCATCTCCCATTCATAGAACTTCTCGCCGGGTGTTATCTGCTCACGGTCATCTAATTCAATACGGAAACCTTTGAGCTTCTCCTTGAGTGCGCGCGCACCATTCAAAATTTTTTTCTTGTTCGCTTCGTATGGTATTGGTACTATAACAGCTTGTGTTGGTGCGATCTCTGGTGGTAGCACCAGACCTTTGTCATCACCATGCACAGCAACGATTGCTGCTAAGGGTCTTTCAGAGACACCGTAACAGGTTTGATATACATACTCATCCCTACCATCCTCTGTCTTGAACTTAACATCGAACACTCGGCTGAAACGCTGACCAAGGTTATTCACTGAACCCATCTCAAGCACACGACCTTCCGGAAATATTGTATAAGGTTCGACAGCAGCTTCTGCTCCGGCGAAAACGCCTGCTACAACATCAATCCATATCACAGGTATTGCAAGCCGCCTGAACAGCTCGCTGTATATCTTTATACCGACATCGATTTGTGCGGCTGCTTCCTTGGCGGTGGCATGATTTGTATGCGCCTCATTCCACAAAATCTCGCGGTCTCGTATGAGCGGTCTTGTGTGCTTGGTTTCATAGCGGAACACCGAACATGATTGATGAATCTTCAGTGGCAGGTCGCGCCAGCTGCGTATCCACAGCTTAAGCATCTCGTACATGATTGTTTCACTCGTTGGTCTCAGGGCAGCCTTTTCCTCCAGCTTGCTCTCGCCGCCGTGCGTGACCCAGAACACCTCGTTTGAGAAGCCGGCTATATGATGTTCCTCGCGCTTCAGCAGGTGTTCAGGAATGAGCGTCGGAAAATAACATTTCTTATGGCCTGTCTTGGCCAGCTCGTCCTCGAGTATGTGCATGCAGTTCAGGAACAGCTCATAACCAAGTGGTTTGTATACCAGAAAGCCGGTCATCGGCACACGTTGGTCGACCAGCGTTCGTCTTATAAGTTCATGATACCAGGCGCTGAAATCAGCCTTCGGTGGCAGTACCTTCTCCTTAGGCCTATCTTGCATGCAATCACTTGATAAGGTTGTACAAATTGTAATATAAATAATATCATGGATGAGAATATGCTGACAGCGAAAAGGTTAAAACCCTTGATTGCAGTTAATAACCCATGCGAATAGCGATTTTCTCTGACTGCCATTGCGGCTATGCCTGGGGCGAGGAGCGCGGTGACGATGCGTTCAATGGACTGACTGAAGCACTCGAGAAGAGCAAGGGCTCAGATATAATTCTAATAGCTGGTGACTTGTTCGACAGCCGCATACCAAAGCCCGAGATCTTCGCCCGTGTAGCGCGGGCGCTGTCCGCTGCGCAGAACCAACACTCCGATGCAAAGCTAATCGATGCCAAGCTCAAGGAAGGACGAGAATTGCCGACGCTGCGTGGCATACCGATAGTCGCCATCCATGGCACACATGAGCGCCGCTCCAAGCATCTTATCAATCCTATACAGGCATTGGAGCACACAGGGCATCTGCTCCATCTGCACTGCGAGACTGCCGTGTTTGATATTGCTGGAAAAAAGGTTGCTGTGCACGGCATGTCAGGGGTACCTGAACGCTATGCGAAAGAATGTCTCGTTGGCTGGCATCCAAGACCGGTTCATGGCGCGATAAATATTCTAATGCTTCACCAATCCATTGAACCGTACATTTATTCTCCACTCGAACCACCATCACTCAAACTCGAAGACTTGCCATCTGGTTTTGATTTGTACGTGCTCGGGCATATGCACTGGTCGGACAGCAGACGTTTTCAAGGCACCAATCTGCTCGTGGCAGGTAGCACATGCACAACGAGCATACACAAGATTGAGACCGAACAACCGAAGTCGGTCTGGTTCTTTGACGGCAATGTGGTCGAGCGTGCAAGTCTCAACAGCCGAAAAGTGATATGGAAAGAATTCACGTTCGATTCGGACATAAGGCAGAAGATTGAAGCCGAACTGGCAAAACTTCCAGTCATGCAGCCGAAACCTATTGTTGCGATAAAGATCAAGGGTACGCTTGCTGTCAATGATGTGCCGCCTAATTTCGCGGACATTGAGGAGAGGTTCGCTGATAAAGCCATAATAAACATCAATAAGGCGCTGCAGGTCGAGGGCTTTGCTGACCAAATCGAACTGCTGGCAGCACTCAAGCAAAGCAAGATGTCACCAGAGGAGCTGGGCATGGCACTGCTTGCAGAGAACCTGAAGGCAACAAACTGCGGCATAAAGGCAGAGGAAATTTTTGACTTGCTTGTTGAGGGAAGAACAGATACTATTTTTAACGCGCTGATGGGGATTAAACAATGATAACAAATATCAAGCTCAAGAACTGGCGTTCGCACCTATCGACAGAAATCACGTTTAGTGAGGGCACAAACTGCTTCATAGGCACCATGGGCGCTGGCAAGACAAGCATCCTAGACGCTATGTGCTTCGCGCTGTTTGGCACGTTTCCAACCCTTAATAGCAAGAAGCTGCGTCTTGAGGATGTGATAATGAAGAAGCCCAAGCAGCAGCAGACCGCTGAGGTAGTTGTAACGTTCGAGATAGATAGCGATACATGGACAGTTGCCAGGAAAATCACAAAAGGTAAGACAACAGCCGAACTTCGCAAGAATGGAGTACTGGTCGAGTCTCCACAGTCCACGAAGGTCACTGAAGAGATAGAAAAGATACTCAAGATAGACTACGACCTGTTCACACGTGCCATTTATTCTGAGCAGAACCAGCTTGACATGTTCCTGACGATTCCGAAGGGACAACGTATGCGGCGCATAGACGAGTTGTTAGCAATAGACAAGTTTGAGAAGGCACGGCAAACCGTGCTCGCTCTCATTAACAAGACTAAGGCAGCTACCGCTGAGCGTCAAGCCCTTGCGGAACGACTAGCTTCTGATCCGGAACTTCAGTCGTTTGACAGGCTCAACGCCGAGCTCGCTGCTACCATGAATGAGGCCAAGGCACTTGAGCGACAGTTGAACAGCGCGAAAGAAGGCAGGGCCAGGGCCGAGGCGAGGCTGGCCAAACTGCGCGAGTTCCTTACCCAGCTTTCCGAGCTCGATGCAAGGCTCGCAACGGAAATAGCATTGCAGGCACAGACTCAGGAGGATATCAACCGCTTGTCATGTGAGCTGACGGCTGATTTGGAGCTGTCAGACAGCGAACTAAACGAGAGACTGTCTGCTGCTGAGCACAAGCTAGCTGAGATAAAAGCGGGCGTTGCCGCTGATCGTGAACATCTCGACGAGCTGAAGGGTCTGACAGCAGCTGATATGGAAAAGATAAGGACGCTCGAGGAGGAGCGAATACCTGAACTAACTCGGACCATCGAGGAAGTTGAAAAGCTTAAGGCAGAGCTTAAGAGGCATCCTGTGAAAAAGCTTGTGCAGCAGCTCGAGGAAAAGCGTGAAGAGCTCGAACGAAAAAGCGCTGCATTGCAGAGGGCAGAAGGCCGCATAGCGAGCCTGGAAGAGAGCTTGTCGGAGCTGAAGGCAGCCGGAGACTTCTGTCCCATATGCGATTCTTCATTGTCGACAAAAAGAAAGAATGAGATAATAGAGCGTAAGCAAAGGGCAATATCTAAGCTGCGCTCAGATCTGACCAAACTTCCGGATGAAATAGCCAAAATCAAGGCCGAAATAAAGGACTTGGAAATTCTCTTGCGTGAGGCGACAAAGATCGAAGACAGAATCGTTTCCCTGGCTGGAGCCGAGGCCAGCCTAAAGGCCGCACGCCTAACCGTCAAACAGCTTAATGAACAGATAATGGGCCGGGCAAAGGAGATCAAGATGCTCGAGAAGACCATAGCTGTTGCTGACAAAGCCATGGAATCCGAGCGGGCGACTGTTGAAAGGTTGCGAGGCCTCCTCAATAGGAGAAAGGAGCTGACGGAGAAGATGAACAAGTTAAAGGAGCACGAGGCCAACATCTCTCGGCTGAAGGATGAAAAGCGCCGCTTGCCACCGATATCACCTGCTGAAATAAGGAATGCAGAGGATGAGCTCGCTTCAGCAATAACCGCTGAGAGCACGCTTGCCGCCCGCATGAATGCTATGGCAGCGATAATATCCGAGAAATCTGACAGAATCAAATTGCTCAACGCCCGAAAAGCCGAACTAAATGCATATCTGAACGATGTCAAGCGTATGAGTGCAATAACAGATCAGCTGATGCTTTTGGAATCTGCACTTGTTGCGACGCAGGAACAGTTGCGAAGGAACTTTGTGACTGCCGTGAATCAGGCGATGCAGTCATTGTGGGGCGCGCTATATCCGTACAAAGATTTCTTCTCAATAAGGCGCGGCATAGAGGAGGGCGACTATGTGCTGCAGTTGCAGGATAGCACAGGCTGGGTGCCTGCGGATGGTGTGGCTAGCGGCGGTGAAAGGAGCATCGCGTGCCTTGCATTGCGCATGGCGTTTGCATTGGTGCTTGCACCGCAGCTGAGATGGCTCGTGCTAGATGAGCCGACGCACAACTTAGATGCAAAAGCAGTGGATGATTTAGCAACTGTTCTGCGCGACAGGATAGGAGAATTTGTGGAACAAGTATTCTTGATTACACATGATCCTGCATTGGAAGCGGCTGTGACAGGCTACCTGTACCGCTTCGAGCGCGACAAGGAAAGGGACGGTTACACGAAAATAATCAGTGTCAGCGGGCCCGACAAGGTATAAGACTTGCTGTCAACAGCCGCAAATCCGGCAAATCTATTTGTGGTTGGTATATTCTCCAGAAACATCTCTTATTTTGAGTGGAGGTTTATTATTTTTATTATTTTTATATTGGTTCGTCGGCGGAATTCTTCCAATTCCTGGACAATCATATTCACAATTTACCATATTATCACCATATAGTAATTACTATTAACTAGTATATAAAGCTATCTATTTACTACTTTTTAGTAAAATACATGGTATTAAACAAAAGCGGTCGCGTCAGCTGTTGCTTTGGCACGGCCGTTGGCCCACTCACGGCATGCATCTTCCAAAGGTATGCCGCGCTCGCTCTTCTTGGAGCGCCTCTGCCTGATGCGCAAGAAAAGAGGGAAATTCACTGCTTCCCCAACTATAAGTGCATCA
>JAHLMS010000016.1 GCA_018920245.1 Candidatus Aenigmatarchaeota archaeon | reverse complement strand
TTTTGAACCAATCGGCCCACTTCTTCGTTCAGGTGCTGTAAAATTGAATAAAGCGGAAGTTTGGCTGACGGATGGAACTGCCATAGGCAACCTGCATTTGTAACACAGTTCTATCAGGTTAATTGGTCATGATAACGGCTATCATTCATATCCTCAATATTGATTCGCAACTTTATCTTTTCTGCCAGTGGATGTTTTTCATTTAAAGTTACCCTTATTCTATTGCCAATTTCTTTGGTTCTCCTTTTTTCAACAATATTCTCTTTCTCAGCATCCTTCAATATTCTAGATATAGTTATGGGTTTTATTTCATAGCCGAATTCTTTGGACATAAACGCGCTCAATTCATACACTGTGCAATTGGGATGCTTGTAAACGCAGTAGAGCACATCTCTTTTGGTAGTTTTGCTGTAATGCCTTAGTTTGCTTCTGCGATTTCTGCGTTCCTTCTCATAGTAAGCTCTTAGGTTTTCTCTCGCTTCTTCAAGAGTCCGTTCTTTCGGCGGGTTTCCAGCCATGCAGTTTTCTGAGCAGTAATCGAATGGGTTCTCGCCGCTTTCAGGCGATCCGTTTTGATCTGAATTCCCCAGCTTTTTGCGCCTTTCGCCTGGTATCAGCTGTCTGCACTTTGCACAGAAAAGTCTGTAATTTTGCATGATAATAATGCAAAGCAAAAACTTTTATGATTAATCAATTCAAATAAAAAGAAAAAGTAGCGAAAAACCAACGCTACCCAATGACTTTTATGGAGCCGCCGCGGCCTATGCCGAGCTGGCTCTCGCCTTTGAATTCCTTGACAAACCCGCCCTTGACCTCTACAGTCGCACCCTCCTCGATTCCTTCGGATTGCTGTCCCCAGAGCGCGATTTTTATACGACCGCTCTCATCGGAAAGCATTGCCTCGGTCAACGTGGTTGTGGTGCCGAACTTTGTGTTTATCTGGCGTGGTTCGGACATTTCCACAATCTTAGCCGTTAGCGCGACGTTGTTGAGGCCGGGTCTGAGCTCGTTTATTTTCATTCCTCTCCACCTTCGTCAATCATTGTACCTATTTCCACGGGCTCATTTTCGGGCTCAGAAGGTTCCTCCGAGATCTCACCTGTAGCAGCACCTTCAACGACTTCGCCGATAGCTGAGCGACCGCGTATCTGCGTTATCTTTATCTTCACATTGTCGCCCTTCTTGGTCCCCGCAACGAAGACGACGAAGTTTTGTATCCTTGCGATGCCGTCTCCCCTGCTGCCAACTTCGGTTATCTCGACGTCGTGTTCCTCACCGACTTTCACAGGGACATCCCTGCTTCCAAAAGCTGGTCTGCCGCCGAAGCCGCCGCGGCCTCCAAAGCCGCTGCTGAATCCTCGACTGCTACCAAATCTTTTTCTACCAAATGCTCTCACTTACATTCACCTCGTTACGCCAAGCCGTAAGAACAAGCGTTTGCCATTCTCCGTGCCCAACGTTGATAGGAGTACTTCCGCAGAGTTTATAAATAGTATGGTCTGAATACATAATATGAACATGACAATTATATTGGGCATCGGATTGGCTATCATGAGCTTGTTCGTGGCTATGATAAGGTCTGAAGGGGACATCCGCTGGGGACTCACAGCAGGTATGGGCGCTGCGATGCTAATACTGATCGCACTTGCATGGGCGAGTTCGGCAGGCCTTGTGTGATTTCATGCCCATATTGCAAAGTGTTTTAGGCATACTCATTGCATTAATTGCAGCAGTCATTCTATGGAAAATATTCAAGAAGCTTCTGGGTGTGATAGTACTAGGAATAATTCTGATTCTGCTCCTATGGTACTTTGGTCTTCTTTTCTAGCTCTTGGAAAAGTTTCTCAACTGTGCGGCCATCTATGTGTTTCCTCACGAATCCGCCACAGCCATTGAAATGCATGGATATGTGTGATAAGACAGCCCCAGAAAAAGTCTTTGGAATATGCAGTAGCTCGTGAATCAACGTGCGGTCTTGGTCGGCAGCGGATAGCTTATCGAAGCGTTCTGAGACAACCTCAATTATGTAATGTGCGCGGATACCCAAGGCCTTCTGCCAGATCTTCGGCAGGGACCATATGCGCGCCACTGCTTTTGACTTGCTTCCATAAGAGCGCATACACACTATGCGATTGGAATCTATGTGTTGCATATCAAGCTTTTTCACTATCAGAGCTATTCTATTTTTAATGTCTGGTGCTGGCTCAGTTTTCATATCAAAAACCTTCCTATATTGAATAATACAAACAACAATGTGGCCAAAACAAGGAACTCTCCGAGACCGCCGGTCTTGATAGGGCCATGTATCTTCGGCCTCGTTATCGGCCATAGCGGCATCACACCCATGTGTGTGAGTGCATCAGAAGCCAAATGTGAAAAGAAACCTAGGCTGAATGCTATTGCCACAGCCCTGTCCATAAGTCCGAACTTAAATCCTAAAATCAGCATTACGGCAAGAGCCCAGATATTATGCAGAAGCTTTCTATGCATGAAGCCAATGTCCATGTCAGGAATTATTGCACCAATGAATGCGAACAGCGAGAAGTAGAGTGGCATGTGTAGGATAAAGTTGAAGCCCACGAAAAGCAGGGCAGCAAAAACCAGATGCGTCCATCTTTGCATATTTAGAATATGTATGGCTTATTTATCTAGCTATAGTTTCGGCCTGTGCCCTCATTCCTTTTGCTGTTTCTATAATCACGCCAGGTTTCGTATACCAAATATTTACAGCGGTCTTGATTCCCTTCGTAACTTTAGCAAGCCTGGTGTTATGCCCACACGATCCACAAGCTGGTCATGCAAAATTGAAACATCGCGTTCAGCCAGTTTTGCACGCACATCGGCCTCTATGAGTGGGACCGGAAAGCCGTATCCGCTGTGACAACATAGAGGGAGCACGAACGATGCGATACGTTCTGCAGTTTCGATAGCCTTGTCTGGCTCGCTGTAGAACTCCACACGGATAGGCCTGTCGAACTCGGCCGTTTTCAGGTAAAAACAAAATATTCGATTTTCGACACCGAGGTCAGTGAGTATCGGGTGCTCAGCCTTCGCATATCTGAAGATACATGTTCGCTCGCCAACAGTGAGCATATGGAATAAAAGGTTTGTGTCGCGCGTGCCAGCCAGTATTTTCTGCAGTTCCGGCACAATAGGCCGCTTTATATTTGCTAGTATTTTCTCACCAACGATTTCACAGAACCGCCTGCCGCGTGAGTCTTCAACGCAGCCAGCGAGTCTGTCGCCAGCTGTGGCATAAAGCGCGTTGAAGCTGTTCAGCACAGTCCTGTACCTTGGGACTGTCGCACTACCTTTTGCTGGTCTGTCGTTGCCATGTGGAACCACACTGCCATCAAGCAGCAGCAGATTCGGATTGAAGATTTTAAATGCGTTAACCGCGGTGTCTATTTCGCCACGTTGCCTTTCAAGGCTGCTGCTGGCAGCCCATTCCTCATCGCTGTACGGGTCGGAGATAACAATGAGTGTGGGTGTGACTATAGCACTTGGCCAATAATTGACGGCAGTGAGCTTACCATCAGTATAATCGAATATTGTAGCAACGGCACGTGTAAGTATCAGGTCAATGCCATGGTAGGCATGCTGCGACAGCCCGCCGTCTATGCCGACGATGCGCGCTTTTGTCAATGGATTTGCAATCACCTTGTAAATGAGCTTGGGCTCAAGCACGTCGTCGCCGGCGATGTCCGCGCTTTCCGCTATCTCGCGTAGAAATATGCCTAGCTTCTGCCTGTTGCCCTCTATGTGCTTGATTTTTTCTGCGATGCCTGCCAGCTGCCCCAGAAGTTCATGCATGGTTAAGGATTGTTGCACAAATTTATAAAGCAGCCGTCGAATTATCTTTCAGGTGATTACCTTTCCGGCGAAAAAAACTGCGAAGCGGACAAAATCAAAGTTCTACATAACTACACCGCTGTACTACGTGAACGACGTGCCGCACATTGGTCATGCTTACACGACGATAGCGGCTGATGTGCTCGCGCGCTTCAAGCGGTTGCAGGGCTTTGATGTTTGGTTCCTAACCGGTACGGACGAGCACGGACAAAAGATAGAGAATGCTGCTATTGCTGCGCACAAGGAGCCCAAGGCGTTCGCTGACCAAATAGTTTGGAATTTCATTAACCTCTGGGGTGCACTGAAGATCAGTAATAACGACTTCATCCGCACCACCGAGGAGCGACATCAGAGGGTCGCACAAGAGATATTTGAAAAATTGAAAAGCAAAGGCGATATCTATAAGGGCACGTATGAAGGCTGGTACTGCGTGCCCGACGAGAGCTACTGGACTGAGATGCAGGTCGTGCGCGAAGGGGACAAAGTACTTTGCCCAGAATGCCATAGACCAGTTGAACGGCTGAAGGAGGAAAGCTACTTTTTCAGACTCTCCAAATACCAGAAAAAGCTTCTGAACTATATCAAGCGCAACCCCGATTTCGTGCAGCCGAACTTCCGCAGGAATGAGGTCATAAGCTTCATAAACCAGGGCCTGCGTGACATAAGTTTCACTCGCATGACCACCAAATGGGGCATACCTGTGCCTGGCGATCCGGATAAGGTGCTCTACGTGTGGGCGGATGCGCTGACCAATTACATTTCTGCGCTCGGTTGGCCAAATGACAAGAAGTTCAAAAAGTTCTGGCCGGCTGATATTCATTTGGTGGGGAAAGAGATACTGCGTTTCCATGCGATAATCTGGCCAGCCATGCTTATGGCAGCAGGTATCAAGCCACCGAAGCAGGTGTTCGCGCATGGCTGGTGGACAGTTGATGGCAAGAAGATGTCCAAGAGTCTGGGCAACGTCGTTGACCCTCTCGATGTCATTCAAAAATATTCCGTGGACAGTTTTCGCTATTTCCTTTTAAGAGAAATACCGTTCGGCGCGGACGGTGACTACTCTGACAAGGCAATGGCAGCTAGACACAACTCCGAGCTAGCCGATGACTTGGGCAACCTGGTCAATCGTACAGTCGTGCTTGTCGAAAAGAAACTAGGCAATGTCGTACGTGTTATAGCGAAGCCTGATGCCGACATCGCGCCGTTACTCAAGACAACACCGAAAAAGGTCACGCAAGCCTTGGAACGCATGCAGTTCCATACTGCGCTGGCCGAGATATGGAACTTAGTTGCCGCAGCAAACAGGTACATAAATGATAACAAGCCTTGGGCAGAAAATGATAGTGCTGTGCTGGCTGCCGAGCTATACAATCTGCTTGAGACTGTGCGTATAATTGCCGTGCTGATTTATCCGTTCATGCCTGAGACAGCGGAAAAGATATTCAGGCAGCTTGGCATTGACTACAAGGCAGTACAGTGGAAGGATGCAGTCAGGTGGGGCGTGATAAAACCTAACACAGTCATACGCAAGGCTGAGATACTTTTTAACAAAGTGGAGGCGAAATAAATGGAAATAGACATTAAGGAGTTCGCGAAGCTGGACATGCGCGTAGGCACGGTGCTTTCTGTCAACGAGATACCGGGCGCAGATAAACTGTTAAGGCTTACAGTCGATACTGGCGATGAGAAGCCCAGACAGCTAGTTGCAGGCATAAAGCAGACACACAAGGCCGAAGAGCTCGTTGGCCATCAGATTGTTGTGGTTTGCAACCTCAAGCCAGCAGTGCTCAAAGGCGTGCGCTCCGAAGGCATGCTGCTGGCCGCCGATGCCGAGGACGGGCCCGTGCTCTTGGTTCCAGACAAGCCCGTTCAGACTGGTACAAGGATAAGATAAATTTAATCACTCGCCGAGAACAAGGAGCGCGCGCATAAGCTCGCATGCTAGTTAAAGATTGTATATTCTTCTCTATGAAAATGTTTAAAAACTGGCCAAATCAATTTTTATTGGTGCTTCTATGCGCCCGATAATCACACCACGCCTATCTGCCAAGATTGCTACTAGTCTTGATATAGCAGCCACGCTGGCGGTTGAGCACATCGGCACGACTTTCAAACTGCCGTTTTATCATCCGATAATACTTGGCGTGGTCGGTGGACTGACATTTGCATTGTTCAAGTGGAAGGACGAGATAACCCACGGCATCCTCTGCGGCATTTACGAACTTAAACACGGTCTGAAAAGCAGTGGAAAGGAGATAGGCAGGAACATCACAAAAACGATCAGTATTGTGCCTGTCATGATAGAGAAGCCTGTGGCTGCCCTGGAACAGTGGTCAGAATATCTCAGCTGTCAGAAAGTGAAAGCTGAAGCGTTCAAAAAAAGAAATGTCTACAGCTTCAAGCCCGTCCCGAAGAAAGAAAAACCATACCTCTGTGCAGGGTAACGTGTATTATAAAATAGCGTTATAGCTATCGCTATAGAAATAAAAGAAAGAGCCAAAAGATCTACTCTCTGGCTACATGTGCGAACGACGGCGTTAGAACAATCCAGTCTTCGTCAATGCCTGCAATGTCACCGTTCAGCGCCAGACAGGTCTTACGCAACTTTTCTATAGCTCTTTTGAGCTCTAAAATGTCCTTCTCCTTCAGGCTGCGTATCTTGACCAGCACGATCCCGCCATTGCGAACCTTCTTCTGGATGCGATCGCTGTCTGAAAAGTCCTCAATCTTGTCAACATGGATGGCGACCTTTCCCGAAGGCACATCGGCGGATGCCGTGTCGAGCTCTATGAATTCTGTGTCTTCGATGGCGCCTTTGCCGAACAGTTTGTCGAATATTGCCATTATCACTACCTCCTGTTTATCACATGTTCAAATAACAAAACAAATTGGATATAGAATACACAGACACACTTATATATTTTTGCTTTGGTCCTTGGATATCGCTTCCAAGGCAGTGACGATGTTCCAGACCTGGGTTCGCGTGTACATCGGGATGTTAGGGTCATTTGCGACCTCGTCCAGATCAGAAATCACGGTGTTTATGCGCACAGAAAGCTCGATACTGTTATCATTAAGGGTCTTGACAGCGGCCGCGCACTTGTCGCGGATATTGCGTGGCACCGTGCGGTCGTCCGCTATTTGCTGTATCAACGGGATTATCTGTTCGAACATCACGAACACCTAAAGATTGCGTGTTTCCGTGCATAGTCTTCTAATGGCAATATTCGGCTCTGTTATTTAAATTCCTTTGCATGGAAAGAGTAACGAGATTTGATTCAATCCAGCTTCTTGTACGGCTTTCCAACCTTCTTCGAGATCGCTTTCAGGATAAATTCGAACGCGTTGTCAACAGCTTTCGTGTCAGTGCCGTTCGCACTGCCCGCTGTCGGGTGGCCGCCACCTGTGCCGCCTATCAGCTCGCCAACCTTGTTGAAAATTTCAGACAGGTCTATTTCATACTCAGCTATTCTGTCGCTTGCTCTGCTGGATATGCGTACCTCGTCTTCCTTGATAGCGGCGACTATCGCGATGTCAGCGCCGAGCTTTTGCAGAGCCCTTGCAGCGGGCGCCTCATGACTGCCCAGCTTGGATATGGCAATGAGTATATCGTCCACCTTCCAGAGCTGCATTCGGCTCGCAGCCTTCAGCCCGGCTATGATATCTGATGGATCAGCAGGCGTTGTCAGCAAAGAGAGCACTTCGCCATAATCGGCACCTATTCTCAGAAGCTCGGTTAAGACCTCGAATTCAGGCAAGCCAGCAAAGCGCAGGTGTGCCGTGTCCGCAACTATGCCTGCAGCAAGCACAGTAGCCAGCGACTTGTCCACGGTACAGTCCATATCTTTCAGTAAGGAGTACACTATTTGTGCAGTCGACCTTGAGAAAGGCTCGACGCATACAACCTTAGCAGCCTGTACCAGCGGTCCTGCTGGATGATGGTCGATTATAATATCTGCACGCAGGTTTTTGACGGCAGCAAGTTGCTCAGGCACGGACGTATCGACAAGGATAACGTTGTCATACTTCGAACAGTCCGGATTTATAAGGATTTTCACATCACCGACCACCTTTTTCGCAACTTTCGCGACAGATTCAGCGACGCCTATGCTAGTATCCAGGCCGAGCTGGCTAAGCCCTTGAGAAAGGGCCACGGCGCTTGCCATGGCATCGATGTCGGCATTGTGGTGCGTGAGCACGAGCACGGTTCCATGCATATTGCGGATGGCTTCGACAACTTCTTTGAATGACATGTGTATAACAAGGTATTATGGTGGATAAGAATGTTATGGTTTGAACAAACGCTTTTAAATTAACTCTATAAAAAGAGTTAAAAAGGCTTGGAGCACTTGCTTAGGCTTTAAGCATCTCGCCCAGCTTTTCCTGGATTTCTTTGATTTTTTCATGTATCTTGGCATCTTGTTTTTCGACAGATTTCAGGCGCACATCAGCTGTGTCTTTCTTTTCTGTCAGCTCCTTGATGAGAGCTGCTTTTGTTGATTTTATCAGTACTGGTCCGACTGCTTTGAAGACATCCTCTTTATCTGAAGCCTTCTTAAGCTCCTCAAGGGCCCGCTCAAGTTCGATTTTCTGTATAGTCAGGGACTCACGTTGCAGGGCGAGTGCGTTGGCCTGTTGCTGGAAGGTCTGTAATTGCAAAATAGCTTGCTGTGCAGCTGGCGGCAACGTCACCGGTCTATGCGCATGTTCATGTTTTTCTTCGGGCATCTATTTTACCTCCTGTGCGGACTTCGCGGCACGTACCAACCGCAGGCAGCTGTTTATGCCAGCAGTCAGTTTGCCTATCGAGTCGGCATGAATCGTTATGTTCAGTTTGTCCTTCGAAGGCCTGAGTTCAACACTGAAGTGTTTGGCCTCTATGTCAGGTCGGAGCGCATCAGCAACTGTTTTCGGGTCGTCAGTCTCAATTTCTATGAGGGCTTTCATTTGGCCTCGACCCGCACTACAGTCTTTGGTCGCTCCTTGATGATTATCCTGTGGCCGCAGTATGGACAGCGTACGCGCTCTTTCACATGTTCGATATCGATGCTTTTCGAGCAATTAAGACAACGGTACATGCCATCAACCCTGAGCGGACTTGGCTATCGCTTCAGCAGTAGCTGAGCGTGGTGTGTAAGCGCCGCCGGCGAACTTCACGCCACACTTCCGGCACGTCCAGATACCAGCAGCCACGCGCCGGAGGGCTGAACGCTCGCAGTAAGGGCAGTTAAGTTTGCCCTTCTGTACAGCCTCGATGGCTGCAACTATCTTCTTTGTCCTTGTGCCGTATCTTGGTCCGAACCTGCCTGTTGAAAGCGCCATGCTCTTCACTTACTTTTTAGCCTTTATAAAGATGGTAGCATTGCCCTTAGTTCAGCACCTTTCGCTATTGCCAGATCGACTGCCGCTTCAAGCTCGTTTGTAGTGAAATATCCGTTTCCACCTTTCTGTATAGCACAGATATTTCCGTCCTCATTCGTTGCAATTGTTATGCGTGCATCCAGCGCGGCCTCTTCTTCGGCATTCGTATCTATCATAAGCGTTGTGCCTATCTTGCCGATAGTGACTTCTACAGGCCTGTCCTTCATGGGCAGTTTTTCTCCATGTTTGCCGTAGACTGCCTTCTTAGTGTCGGGGTCATACAATGGCAGTTTTGCCGTCAGTAGCGCGGCTATTGCTGCCAGCGCAGCTGCATCTATTAGGTTGCCGTCATTGTCGAGTACGTGTAGGTCGATATGGATCCCCCAAACGAGTTCACCGGGTATTAGGCATAGCTTTTCAGTGTTTATCGAGCCTGATTCGCGTATGCCCCTGTCCACAACACGCGCCAGCTCAACTGACTCGGGTGATGGCGGGCCAGGCTCATATTCCGGAGATGCAAAGGGAACCATTTCACAGTCTACAACAATGAAGCCCTCGTTCGGCGTGTCCGGATATGGCTCATGCACGTCAGCCTTGATGCCAGCGATGACCATGGTGTTGCCTATACGGACACGCGCGCTACCTTCTGCGTTCTCAATTACGCCTGTCTCGATCTTTATCTCCCTGAACTGATCGAAGTTGCGGCCGTCTATGCGCACTTTCTCCTCTACCAGCTTGCGTACATAACTTTCGGATGGCTTCAACGTAACCATATCAAGCACCCTCCTCTGCTGGCGTAGCCACGTACTTCTCGTACAGCTTTGCCTTCATCATATCGTATATCTGACCACAACCTTTTTTCGCCATGTCAATCAGTGTCATAAACTCCTCCTTCGTTATTATACCGTCCATCTGCAGTAGCACGATCTTGTCCTGGTTCGCTATGGTCGCCACTGCCATGTCCACATCACCGAAATTGTCCTCAAGGCCAGCAACATCAAGAATCAGGGTGCCATCAACCTTACCAACAGAGCAGCTGACGACGAGATCCCTTATCGGCACGCCTGCATCTGCGAGTGCAAGGCTTGCGGCGTTCAGCGCTGCGCAGCGCGTGCTTGCATCGGCCTGGAGTATCACTAAGAAAAGATCTATGCCTGTCCTCGGATAATCCTCGGCGAATATCACATTCGCCAATGCCTCGTTAATGACCTTAGATATTTCTGTCGAGCGCCTTGACTTACCTGGTTTGGACCGCTCCTTTGTACTGAACGGTGCCATGGCATAATTGACGCGCACTATGCTTCGTTGAGGGTCCTGTAAGGCTTTCGGATGGAATGGTCTAGGACCCATCACACCGGCAAGTGCATATGTATTTCCAAAGCGGAACTCGGCCGAACCGTTTGCGCGCTTTAAGGTGCCTATCTCTATATTTATCGGTCTGAACTCGTTGGGCGAGCGGCCGTCGAGCCGCTTCCCGTCAACTATCAGAGCCTCTGGGGCTCCAACCTTTTTTGACATATTATACACCTTCCTCAAGCAATTTCGTTATCCTGTCCGTAAGCCCCTCGGTGTGTGCTTCAGCCTCAATGGTTAACACTGCCTTTGCAGCCAGCGCCTCCTTCTCTCCCTTAAGCCATACGACGCCGTTCTGGCCTACAATAATCTGACAACCCGTTTTGTTTTTTATCAGTTCTATCATACTGCCTTCGCGGCCTATGAGCCTCGGCACCTTCGAAGGTGTTATATGCATTAGCCTGCCACCTATCAGCTTTTTCGCGCGGTAGTCGTTCATCGTCAGTTGCACGGACTTGCTTCGTGAGACAGCCATAACCTTGGCATAGATGACATCTCCAATATCGTAGTACACGGAAATGTCAGTTTTTGTCGTATCAACATATTCACCGACCGCCTCACCTAACTGTAATATGCTGTCGTACGGGCTGTTTATGTCGACAATCCAGAACGTGGGTTGTATGTCATTCACCACGCCTATTACCCCATCACCCGGTCGTGGCACGTAAACGCCAGCCAGCGGAATGACGCCAATGAACCTCTCCTTTATTCGAACAAGACCTAATTGCTTAGCCCTTATTTCATTGTTGGCCCTGTAGCAGCCCGCGCTTGGCAGCCATTCAAAGCCTTTTGCAAGCACCTCACCAGGTACCACCAGTTGTCGCTCCTTTGCGAGCAACATTGCTTGCTCCATTTAAATACCCTCCCTTTTTATTAGCTTAACTTGCGCGCTTCCTTTCGTTAGCGCATTGAGTTTATCATAAAGCTCAGTTTGCAGGCCGGCCGGCATCTCGAGCACGGCCATGTAACTGCCGTCGCCCGCCCACTCCTCACGCGATGGCGTGCCGAAATTTCTGATTATTCCTGCAACCCTTGGAGCATACTCTGCTGGTATCTTCACGGCGATCGTTGCGCGTTCGAATTTTATCGGTATTATCGGCGCTATCGCCTTGAGCACAGCCTCGATTTGTTGCTCAGCCGGCTTCTCCGGGTCTATGTGAACCTTTGCCTGCTCCATGGCTCGCAGGATACGTTCGGCTGGATGCGGCGCGCCTGTTCGTGGGTCAACGCCCTGCCTCGATATGGCAGCAGCGACTGCCTTCGTTCGCTCTTCTGTCATCGCGCGCCGCTGCTCCGTGGTTAGCTGGACCTCACCCTCACGGATTATTATGCGTGCGATGGTCGCGATGTCATTTGTGCCAAAGACTTTGTTCAGCGTTGCGGGCGAGGCGCGCGTGCTCTTTCCGACGTTTTCGAACACCTCGGGCGCCGCCAGCAGTTCCTCAATTGGCACGGTCTTTCCACTCCTAACTTCCATTGCTTTCATGGGGTCTACCAATAGCTCGAAGCGTTGTCCTGCCTTGGTAATCCTTGCAATTACAGCTTTTTCAACAGAAACCGGCATGTATTGTCAACCTCTTGTAAGCGCGGTCTGTTTTACTAAACAGTATAATTATATAGTAGGTTTATAAAGGTTGCTGACTTTGGTTCTGTTAACTTATTGTAGGTAATTAATCTTCTACTTAAAAGAGGATTTGGCCTTGTTGAAGGGCTATGGGAATCTTACTTGGGAAACTTTGAAAAAAAGACCCAGAAAAGACTTTACAGCTTATCGAAAAAGAGGAATTGTAAAAACAAAACAAAAAGAAATATTTAGGATTTCCAAAAAATTGGTCAAATCTAAAAATCTCTGGGAAAGAAGATTTGCTATTGTTTTATTGATTAATTTTACTAAAGATGAAAGTTTGACAAATGAAATTAGAGAGATTATCAAAAATGTTGAAAGTGATAAAGAATATTATGTCCAAAAAGCAGTCGAATGGGTAAAGAAAAAATTAGAGTAGCAATCTCTCGCAACTCAAAATTACTTCGTAATTTTGCCACGCCCTGCGGCGCTCTCGCCTTCGGCGGAACTTCTTTTATGCTGGAGCCGTTAAGTGAAATTGCTCGCCAGCC
>JAHLMS010000015.1 GCA_018920245.1 Candidatus Aenigmatarchaeota archaeon | reverse complement strand
AAAAAAGTGTGGAAACAGCCGGATGAAAAAATATTTTCTGAGATGTGTTACTGTATTATGACAGCCAATGGCTCGGCCAAGGCAGCACTGAAGGCTCAGAGGCTGCTTGAAAAAACAGGCGCTCTTACAAAGGGTGGCAAGAAGGAGATACTCAAATGCTTGGCTGGCGTGCGGTTTAAGAACAATAAGACGCGCTACATTCTTCATGATCGTGAGAACCTTACCGAGAACGGCAGAATAAGACTAAAACGATTGCTGAACGGTGACCCAATTTTCGTGCGGGCGCAGATAGCAAAGGATCAAGAATGCTTCAAAGGCCTGAACTTCAAGGAGGCTAGCCACTTTCTGCGCAACATCGGCAAGGGCGACAATCTAGCAATCTTGGACAGACACATTCTGCGGAACCTGAAGAGATATGGCGTTATAGATGACATTCCGAAGCTCACACCGAAGAAGTATGTTGAAATCGAAGCAAGAATGAGGATGTTTGCAAAAAAGATTGGAATACCGCTCGCAGACCTTGATCTGCTATGGTGGTCTGAGGAAACGGGCGAGATTGCAAAATGATTTAAAAGGTTGCAGACAAGTTTTAATCGGGCCCATAGTCTATCGGCAGGACGATACCCTCACAAACTCGGTCGGTGTGTTTAAACCGACGGGTTCTGACCGGTATAGAGCCCAGTTCGATTCTGGGTGGGCCCACCATCATGGCCAATGCGAATCGATGTAAGAAGCCGAATCATTCGAGGAAAGCCCTCTCATACTCCTTCAAATACTTTACTGACCGCTTGACGTCCGCGAACAGGCTTTCTGCACGGATCACATGGCCCTTGTCGATTTGCTTTGCCTTTGTCTCGGCGGCGATCTGTGCAGCCGGTGCGAGCAGCTGCACAACGTAGCGTAGCGATGTGCGTTCACCCAGCCGTGTTAGATAATCGAGCGCGTCACGCTCGAGCTCTATCTTCTCAGCGCGGGCTCGGATTTCCAGAATTCGCTTTATCTCGTCCGCTTTGTATGGCTGGGTATTTATTATCAGTAGGCGGTCAAGCAGGTCGAGCGGCACGCCGTGCGGCGCGCGCAGATCGGTGCCGCGGACCGTCGTGATGCCACGGTTTGTCGCAAAGATGATTATGGGCGCGAGCTCGGACTCGAGCGCACGGTTCAGGAAGGCAAACGTTTCGATATCGAGTATGCTGCACTCATCGATAAAGACAACGCCAGGTATCAGCTCAGCCTTGCCGGTCTGCACCATTGCCTTGACCGAATCATCGACGGCTCGCCGGATATCTGCATCGATCTCGGCACGACGGCCGCCACCGAAGAACATAGTGAAGAGGTCACCACCGCTGTGTGCCTGCGCCATATCGAGCGCATGGAGGGTTACAGGATAGACAAATTCCTTTTCCTTTAGCACCTTACCTTTGGGTATAGGAACGATCTCAGCGGCCGACAGATCGAGCGCCTTTTCCTTGGCGCTGGCCTCAGACTTGCCAACCTTAACAATACGGCCGCCATCAACATCGATTGCGACGACATCCCCGCTCTCGATGCCCTGCTGGATCAGCTGCGCCGCGAAGGCCTGATCCATGGTCAACTTTTTGTTCTCGTCCCGGGTTGCGATCTTGATTGTCGCACCTACAGGCACCTTTTGATACGGGTTGTATGGATGGGTTGCGGTCTCGATCGTGATCTCTTTGATCTCACCCTCATAGATCTTGCGCATCTCATGGATGCGCGCGCCGATCGCCTTGCGCAGTGTCTGTGTCAGGAATTCTGTTTTTTTCATCTCAGTACTGAAGATCTCGGATGCCGCGAGTGGCACAAACGGCACATCACGGCCAAGTTCCTTTGCGATGCCCAGCGCCAGGGCTGTCTTGCCCGAACCGGGAGGGCCTGCCAACAGTACAGCTCGGCCACCAAACTTGCCCTCTTTCACAAGTCGAACAACGATACCACAAGCCTCGCGCGCAGCGGTCTGACCAATCATACCGGCTGCAGCCGGCTTTGCGGTCAGGCCTTCAAGGCCGAGGCCTTGGATATGTGAATGGGCAGCAATGCGTTCCCATTCACGCAGTTCAGGAACCTCTTTGATAGGCGCATCCTCCATGTCAACACCCAAAAAAATAATGAAATTTTTATTTCTTATAAAAATTTATAAATTTTACAGTTAAAAAATTCTTAAAAACTATTGAGCCAGAAAGCTCCACCAAGGCTTTTCTGTTTTTTCGATTCCGCCTGTCACAGCATTTACATGAGTTGTTATCGGCACAGTGACAGGAAATATCCAAAGTAGCTTAGTATCCCTCTTCCCTTCAATTTTGTAGACAGGTTCACCATTAAAAACTTTCAGCTCAACGTTTTCAATTTTTTGCGATTCTTTTGATATTGTTGTTGCTATAGCAGCATTCGGAAGAACTTGAACAGCAACATCTCCTTTAGGCGTTTCGACTTTTAAAGAGACATTTTCAAATTTCAAAATTTCTTTTGTCACAGCTACTGTTCCCTCAACTTCAATCTCTGTCGAGCCCCTCTGTTTATCCACATTAACTTTAACTGTAACTGGTGCTTGAGCTGAAACGCTTTTTACTTGTGTAGAAATTGCCGGAGTCACTTCTATGCCTTCAAATTCAACCGGCCTGTTGTCAACAAATATGGGTGTCGTTTCTGTCGGCACAACTTTAATGCTAGTTTGTGTCGGCAATGCTATTACTGGAGCCTTTGGTGGAACAGGAGAAACCTGACTGCAGTCTTGTGGGCAACTTTTGCTGGTTTCTGGGCAAGGACAACCCTCAGCCAAGCAAACAATTTCTTGGCAGACGCCGTCTCCACATAGGTTTTTACAACCAATAGGTATGCTCTCAACCTTTGTTGCGTTTTGAAATGGTATGACTATTGGTTCGATGTGCGAGACTGGCTCTGATTGTGTTCTAATCGCCTCTATTGGAACTATTATTGTAGAGGTCGGCTCTGTAATCGCAGCAGTGCAGGCTGAAAACAAAATAAATATCAGCACAGCCCACAAAGCTCCATTTATCAAAATTTTCATATTTTTTTATTGATTTAAGAATTTAAAATAGTTTACTTTCATCCAGTCTGCGCCAAGGTAATAGTCAGAACACTGTCAGAAAACTTTTTGTCAGTAATTGTTAGGTTCGGTGGTGCCTCGAAGAGCTTGAAGTACAGCTTCTTTCCAGAAATTGCACGAATCTCAATAGAGTTCGGCAAGCGCTTTATATGAATATTTTTCGCATCCACTCCAGGGAGCTTTATGCTATAAATCAATTTTGTACCTTCTTTCTTTACTTCCATTTCAGGTTCCTCCGTGACAGACGGCCTCGCAACCTTAGGTTTTGCTTCCACTTCCTGCGCTATCTTATCCACACCGAGCTGTTGCTTTATTTGAGGTTCGAATTTTTTGGCCTCGCCGAATGTTTTCACAGAGATCTGTGGTTTCTGCCCAGTGCCGCTTGTTATTGTGATGCTGAAGCCGCTGCCGCCTGGACGCATTACTATTCGAGGCATCCTTATTGGCTGTGCAAACAGCTTGTCAATTTCTGCTATCTGCCGCTCCATTTGTTTGAACATATCATCAAAACTGGCAAATCCAGGAAATGTCAGTATTTCACGTTCCTTCAGCGATCTGCCGCATGATGGGCAGAATGACCATTCCGGAGACAGCTTGTTGCCACATTCTGGGCATTTCTTCGTTTTTCGGAAGAACATGAGAATTATTTAAAAGATGGACTATTTAAAATCATTAGCCCCCGTCGTCTAGTCCGGTCAAGGATAGGAGCCCTTCGTGCTTCGCATGAAGGATGCAAGGCGAAAGCCGATGAGCGAGGAAAGCTCTTGACATGGGTTCAAATCCCATCGGGGGCACTATTTTCCTAAACCTTTATAAACAAACGATTGGCAGTATTCTGCAAGGGGTTTTGAAACCCAAATAAAATGCAATTGGAGGCGATATAATGGCACTATGCGTAAAGTCCGCCGTGAGAGCAAAGCTCAAGGGCATGCGTGCTAGTGGCGATTTCTTCAAGGAGCTCGACAACGTAATTGCACGCAAGCTCGAGATGGCCATAAAGCGGGCTAAAGGAAACGGTCGCAAGACGCTGAGAGGTTACGACCTTTAAAGCAATGCTTTGAATTTTTTATTTTTGAATATGATTAATGGCGGTATAATGGAAAAGAAGGCGAAGATAATAATCGCCGTGCTGACAGCGATAATTATCATTCTGGCAGCCTTTTTGATTTATAGCATATACATGGGCTGGTTTGTCGCGCAGCAGCAATATGCGTACAATTACGGATATCAAATGGCCATATTACAGGTAATACAGGAGAGCAGGAATTGCAGCCTTGTTCCGCTAGTGGCAGGCAACCAGACCTTCACATTGGTTGACATCGAATGCCTGCGCGCTAATACCACAGGATAAATCAACTTTTAAATTATTCACAAACCCAATCTGTTACGCGGGGATAGCCAAGCCAGGTCTAAGGCGCAGGACTCAAGTGCGCTTGAGTTTTGAGCCGGCGGCAGCCGTGCTGTGAAATCCTGTCCCGTAGGGCATGATGACTAAAGTCATCTGCACGGTTAGGGTTCGCAGGTTCAAAGTCAGGATGTGTTCCCGACACCCTTAGTGAAAATCCTGCTCCCCGCACCAATGGCGACAATTATAGAAAGGCTCGCTAGAAACTAATTATTGCTCAATAGCGCTTCCTGCTAGCGACGCGTACAATATAACCAGCAACCTTATTGCGCGTGAACTTTTCGTTGATTATTTTGAGCTCTTTTAGAGCGGCCTTGTTCTTGGTGTAGTCGGTGCCGAACTTGTCCGGATATGTTTCAACGAGTTTCTCGGCAAGACGTTTGATAAAATCAGTTCTTACTCGTCCCATGCTTACCACAATGACTTTTATCTCTTGCCGCACGTATAAATATTTGATTTTATGCGAGCGTATGTGGCGGCCTGCGTGATAGGTCTTTTTGCAGTCGATGAGAAGGGAAATCTTCTGGCGAGGAGGCTCTTCCAGAAGGAGCCTACAAAAATAGCCGAGGCGCTGGCCAATTTTGCTTCAGGCAAGAGATTCAATGAGCTCGAAGGCCTGATTGGTGAGCTGAGGAAGAAGGGCTACGAAGACGTTTCAACATCACAGCCGAACAAGGCGACCGAATTTGTGCGCGAGAACTTTAGGAAGCTTGCGATTGAGCTGAAGTTCGTCAAGAATCAAGCCGAGCTGAACAATTTACTGAGCGCGGTAGGTGTGGCGAGCTCGAAGGCCGCGATAACCAAGGTCGGACGTAGGGACAAGCTCATTATTCAAGCCGTGTCAGCGTTCAACGATCTTGACAGGATTCTCAATCTCATGTCTGAGCGCATCCGCGAGTGGTACGGCCTGCACTATCCAGAGTTCAGGCCAGCTGAACATGAGAAGTTCATCGAGGCGATAGTGAAATATGGTAACCGCGAGAAGTTTGAGAAGTTCACCACGAGCATGGGCATGCAGCTGGTTGCCGAGGACATTGCTATATTGCAGAGATATGCTGCAAGGCTTAAAGAGCTTTATGTGCTGCGTAGCGAGCTTGAGAAATATCTGAACGCTCTGGTGCCGACAGAAATGCCCAACATGTCCGCACTGCTTGGTCCGATACTCGCAGCCAGGTTGTTGGCGCAGGCGGGTTCGCTCGAGAAGCTTGCGAAAATGCCCTCATCTACGGTACAGTTGCTGGGTGCTGAGAAGGCGCTGTTTAAGGCGTTGCGCACGAAGGGTAAAGAAGTGAAGGTACCGAAGTTCGGAATACTTTTCACACATCCTGACATAAGTTCTGCTCCCAAGGAGCAGCAGGGCAAGATTGCGCGGTTGTTAGCCGCGAAGGTGAGTATAGCCGCGCGCACGGACTTCTACACAAAGGAGGACCGTTCCAAAGAACTGATTGAAGATTATAGAAGAAAACTGGAAGAGGCAAGGAAGGCGGGATAACATGGAAATCAAGGAGAAATTTCCAGGCATTTTCCTGATTGATGGAAAGTTGGCTGTGAAAAACCAGATTTCTGGCTGGCGACCATTTGGCGAGCAGTTGATTAAGGTTGGAAGCACTGAGTATCGTTTCTGGGATCCGAATCGCAGCAAGCTCGCAGCAGCTATTATGAAAGGTCTGAAAGTCGTTCCGATTAAAGAAGGCGACAAGATTTTGTACTTGGGAATTGCGCACGGCTTTACCGCATCTTTCATCTCTTCTATCATAGGCAAGAACGGAATAATTTATGGTGTTGAGTTTGCGCCCCGTGTTTTCAATGAGCTGTTGCCGGTCACGGAAAAGGCAAAGAACATAGTACCAATATTGGGCGATGCGCGCAAGCCAGAAACCTACAGCTGGGTTGAAACATGTGATGTCGTTTATGTTGATATTGCACAGCCAGATTTGACGGAGGTCGCAATAAGGAACTGCAAGGCTTTCCTGAAAAGGGGTGGCTACCTTTTACTGGCGATAAAAACACAGTCGATAGATGTAACAGCGCCGGCCAAGAGGATTATTGATTGTGAGGTCGAAAAGCTGAGAGCGGAAGGTTTTGAAATATTAGATGTGCGCAGCCTCGAGCCCTTTGAGGAACGTCATGGTTTTGTCGTGGCTAGAATGTAATTACTTCATCAATTTGGTCAAATTCTTTCTGAAGGTTTCCAGCTTGTTTGCAGGTATCTTTGCGCCAGCAGCGACAGGATGCCCACCACCCTTGCCTATGCCTGCCACAGCGATGCGGAAAAGGTTTCCAATGTCGAAACGATTGCTACGTCCAGCGACCTTGCACCAATGGTTGTCACACGAATAAATGAGCAGTGTTTTATCAGGGTAGATATCAAACAGATGCGTTGCAAGCGAAGATGTTATAGAATAATTGGATTTGACCTCGTACCATACGATAGAAGATTGCTCTACGGCCTTGAATTTTTCAACTTGCCTCTCGAGCTCAACCTTGTATTTCTCATAAATTTTCTGATATTTGGTGTTGTATATGAGATTCTCCATTTTTTCCATTCCTGCGATGACGCCTGCCAGATTCACGAGCCCTGCTTCATGTTCGATTGCTTTAACAGCATCCATCATTGCTGCAGCAGTTTCTTCATCTCTCGAGCCTTTCATGGCCTTGTCACCTACAGCACCTATGTGTGCAATCCATTCTCCACCCTTCAGTCCGGCCTTTTTACAAATTTTTTGTACAATCTGGGATGCTGAGATGTAGACGTTTTTATTATCGAGTCTCGGGTTGATGAAAAGGAAGCCAAGCTTGTTCAGATCATTGATGACAGGATGGTGGTCCACAATGAGCACGGGTTTGCCTTTCCATGGTCCGAGGAACTCCGGGTACTGGCTGAGAGCATAGTCCAGGAATATAGCCGCATCAACAGGCTCTTGTGCGAAAAGTTTGAATGCGTCTTCGTCTATGTCACCTGTTCCTAACACTGGTTTGATTTTTCTTTGTCTCAAAAATCTCAGAACAAGTGCCGCGCTACAGACACCATCAGCATCGTCATGAAAAAATATTCCAACCTTTCCGGATACGTTCTTGAGAAATTTCACTGCCTCGTTCTCGCGCACAGAATCAGCTTTCCTTCTTTTCTTCTGTTGGTTGCATGAAAAGCAGCTGCAATGGCAGCTGTTGCGTGCCGTGTGCAGCCGTCTCTATCGAACTGTCAATCATGTCCGCATAGTATATCAGTGTCGCTTCGATTGTACGCGGGTTCGCACCAGCTGCACCCATGTCACCGCCGTGCGCAGCGGCTATATGCACGACCTCTTCAGGAAAACCGCGCGCATACAGCTCGGCCGCGCTGAGGTGTGCATGGTCCAGCACGCAGCCCGTGAACGTCCAGTTCTTTCCTACCTTTTTCAGTAGGAACAGCTTGCCGATATCGTGAAGCAAGCCACCTGCTATTAAGTGGTCGCGGTTTATCTTCAGTTTGTATGTGGCCTCAAAAATGTCGGCCATCGCGAGCGCTAGCTTTACTACCGAGGCCGTGTGTTCCAGCTGGCCGCCCTCATAGTTGTGATGTGCACCTATCCATGCGGGCACCTTTGTGATGTCTGCAGTCGGATAGAGCAACTCTGTATTTGAAAGCGACGGTTCCTTTAGTAGCTTGATTGTCTTCTCGCGCAACGACTGATTTTTTATCATGTTCGCCAGTTCAAGCAATTTTTTCATTTTTGGACACCGAACTCATACTTCTTATTTTCAAACTCAAATGATCTGATTTTACCACCAATACCCCACTTTATTTTGCTGCCAGTCTCGCTGGATATTATTTTGTTTGCAGCCTTAAATGCCTTCTCGGGCGGCAGATAGAGCGTCACTATATCTGTCACTTTCAGTCCAAGCTCCTTGCGGTAGTCTTGCACTGCGCGTATCAGCTCGCGGACAAGCCACTGTTGCTTCAGCTGTGGCGTTATTTTCGTATCGATGAACAACTTCCCGCCGGGGAACTCCTTGCCAGCAGCTTCTGATGTTTCAGTAAACACTACATGCTGCGTTGTGATATAGACGTTCCCAATTCTCGCTTTTCCAGTTTTATCCAGTTGAACTTTCAGTTTTTTTGCATCGGTCTTTGAGAGCATCGCTGCGATTTTCTGTGCGTCCTTGCCAAAGCTCTTGCCGAGCGCAGGCCAGTTGGGTTTGACGTGGAGCCTGATTTTTACCTTTCCCGTTTTTACTTTCTTTACATTCGCCATATCAGCGATTATTTGCTTCATTGACCTTGTCGCCTTGAGTACCTGCTTATTGCCTGTAATTGTTATGGCATTCAGAGGATAGCGCAGGCCTATTCCAGCATCGGCGCGCGCAGCACAAGCGGCCTCAACTATGGCTTGTATAACAGACATCTGTTTCTCGAGCTCAGTATCGAGCAATTTTTCGTTGGCTGATGGCCACTTGCACATATGCACAGATTCAGCCTCGTTTTTGAACAGCCGCTGCCAAGCATCCTCGGTTATAAACGGACATATCGGCGCGAGAAGCTTGCTAATTTCACGCAGGACAATATAAAGTGTGTTAAACGCAGCTGCTTTGTCCTTGCCCTTGTACGTTGGCCATGTTCGGTCACGTATGAGCTTGATGTACCAGCGCGACAGCTCTTCGGTTATGAAGTTTGTGATTGAACGTCCGGCAAGGTGGAATTCGAAATTCTCCATCTGGCCGGTCACCTTCATTATCAATGTGTTGAGCCTTGATAGTATCCACCTGTCCTCCACGTTTAGTTTATCAAGTCTACCAGGTTTCCATTTTGAAGCTGCTGCGTAAGTCTCGAGAAAGGCATAGCTGTTCCAAAGCACGTTCAGCGCACGACGAACCTCCTCGGCAGTCTTGAACGAGAAATTTTGAGTCTCCCACATGGGCGTCTCCCAACAATAATAAAGCCTCAGCGCATCCGCACCAAGCATCTCAAGCGCATCCTTTGCCCAGATGACATTCCCGAGGGATTTTGACATCTTCTCGCCCTTTTCATCAAGAACCCAGCCGAGCATGCCTACGCTTTCGTATGGTGAGCGGTCGAATACGGACATGCCACAGAACATCAGCGAATAGAACCAGCCCCTTATCTGGTCCTGAGCCTCATCAATCATATCAACAGGCCACAACCGTTCGAACGTTTCTTTGTTCCTGAACGGATAGCCTAGGCTAGCCCATGGCGCAATGCCCGAATCGAACCATACATTAAGCGTGTCTGGCACGCGCGACATTAGGTCACCGCAGCTGCATTTGAATTTTATATTATCAACAACATGGCGATGCAAATCAAGTTCTTCCGGTAATGGTTCTATTGACCATTTCCGCAACTGTTCTGCTGATTCGACAACAATTTTTTTACCACCTTTTGCACATACCCAGACAGGCAGAGGAATACCCCAATAGCGCTGTTGGCTGACACACCAGTCAATCGCATCGATTAACCAATTGTGAAATCTCTTTTGCGCGAATGCAGGCATCCAGTGAACCTTCTCGTTTGCTTCTATCATTTTGTCCTTTATAGGCTCGACCTTCAGGAACCACTGCTGACTAGCGCGATATATCAGAGGGTTCTTACAACGCCAGCAGACTGGATAGCTGTGGACTATTGTGCCATGCCAGAGTAGCTTGTTCGCTTTCTCAAGGTCCTCGATAATTTTCGCATCAGCATCCTTGACGAACATACCACAATATTTACCGCCGCCGGACGTGAACTGCCCCCTATCGTCTACCGGACTTATGCTCGGTAGGTTATAGTATTTGCCTATTTCGAAATCTGTCGAGCCATGCCCAGGGGCGGTATGCACAAGGCCAGAACCCTCGTCCATTGTTACAAATTCTCCGAACTCCTCTTTTTCTTCTTCAGGTTTGTCTTCAGACCTCTTCAGCTTGTGTTTCTTGTATTTCTTGTACTTCATGATCGGGATTGATAGGATAACTTTATGCTCGATGCCTTTCTGGGCCGGAACGTCGAGCACAGGCTCATAGCGCAGACCGTCCAGCGTCTCCCCTTTAAACCTTTCAAGCACCTCGTATTTGACCTTCACAGTTTCTTCAAAAACAGGTTTTATACGCTTCTCGGCCACTATCAATATCTCGTTGCCTACCTTCACACGCGCATACGTTTCACTAGGATGTACGGCTATTGCGACGTTGCCGGGAAGCGTCCATGGCGTCGTTGTATAGACAAGCAGATATTCTGGCTTCCCAACAACTTTGAACTTAACATATATGCCAGGGTCTTTCAGGTCTCGGTAGCTGTCCGTGACCTCATAGCCTGAGAGCGCTGTGCCGCAGCGTGCGCACCAGAATATCGGTTTTATGCCCTGTACAAGCTGGCCTCGCTCATGCAGGCGCTTAATGGTCCACCAACCAGATTCGATATAGTAGTTCTTGTACGTCATATAGGGCTCGAACCAACCTCGCCATGCGCCGAATTTCCTATAGAAATCCATCCAGAACTTTTCATTACCAACTACCTTGGACATACAAGCAGCGATGAATTTGTCCTTTCCCATACGTTCGATATCATCCTTTGACTTTATTCCCAGCTCCTGTTCCACTTTCGTCTCAACAGGCAGCCCGTGGCAGTCGAAGCCTGGTTGAAGCCAAACATCAAACCCCTGCATAAGTTTCAGCTTCGACCATACATCCTTAGCGGTCGTTGTCTTGAGTGTTCCGACATGCGGAACATCGTTGATATATGGCGGGCCGTCCAGCAGGTAGAACTTCTTAGCTCCTTTCCTAGCAGACTTTATTTTGCTGACAATATTGTTGCTTTCCCAGAACTTTCCAACCCTTTCCTCAACGACCGCGTATACGTTCTGATACTCGACCATGAAAAGTAGTTGTAGCCTCTGTATTTAAAAGTTGCGAGAAAAATTGTAGCATGCGATACCCGAGCGAGGCTGAGGCGCTGTATCTTCTCCGCAAATACAGGCTCTTCAAGGAAATCATTGAGCATTCGAAGAATGTCGCAAGAATTGCTGTAAAGATAGCTGAGGACATAAGAGCGGCAGGCCATGAGGTTGATGTGGGCCTTGTGAGATCGGCTGCTTTGCTTCATGACATTGGAAAGTGGAAGTACAACAGACAAAAGGGCGGTTTGTTGTTGCATGCTTACGAATCTGGAAGGCTGTTGAAGGAGCTTGGCTGGCCAGAGCTCGCTGAAGTGTGCGAATCGCATTTTGGCCTGAACAAAGAGGAGGCAATGTTCTATGGCTGTCCTGAACCGCATGACATGCTTCCTAAGAGTCTGGAAGCGAAGATTGTTTTTATAGCGGACAAGATAAGGCCTGGCAGGAGTAGCAAAGAAGATATAATAAAATACTTTGATAGGAAGGCGAAGGACTGGAAGCTGCCGCCAGACATGAAAGAAAGGTTAATATCAAGGATAGTCAAGATATGGGAAGAACTTGAGAGGCTAGGGATGAGGGTATGACATGCGATATCTGCGGTGCGAGCGAAGCAAAAAGAAAGGCGCGCATCGAGGGTGCAGTAGTTACTGTGTGTGAAAAGTGTGTTTCACTTGGAGAGGAAATACCTATCGAGAGTATACATAAATTAGCCGAACGAATGCTACCAAAGCTGTCCTTGCCGGCTGAGCTCGAGCTTGTTATGCGGCCTGATGCAGGAGAAATTATCAAACGAGAGCGAGAGAAGCGTGGTCTGACGCAAGCACAGCTAGCAGAAAAAATTTTAGAGAAGCTGTCTGTAATCAAGCGCGCAGAGGAAGGGTGGCAGCCACCTCTGTCTGTCGTCCGTAAGCTTGAGAAGGTGCTTGGGGTAAGCCTTTTGGAGACATCGGTTAGTGGCAACCTGAAGAAAAAGATAGACCGAAAACAACTCACAATAGGCGATGTTGCAGAAGTTAGCACCTAGTCTATCCATATCGTAATATCCCTAGTGTACAGGGCATCATTACCATAATAGTTTAAAATCCATACATTTGCTGAGTTGACATTGGACGGAACAGTTAAAGAACCACTACATTTGGCATAAGATGCGTTGCCATCTATGTTTGTACAGGGCACAAAGTAATTATACTGATATAACATGCCACCGTAGAACAAACCAAGCCAAAGTTTTCCACCACTGGCTGCTGTTCCACGATAGTATACGCTACCGTTTATAATTTGACCAGGTTTAACAGGTATTGCTGCGTTGGATCTGAGCCTTCTATACAGACCATCACCTGGGAAGTAGGCAGACTTGTTTCCAAACAATTCTGGTGGTATGTTAGCCGAATCATCAACAATTCGTACGCCACCATTTACTTCTCCTGTCCAGTTACTAGGTGGCTGGCCAACAGCATCTGCCTCAAAGTTTGCATAGAAGAGCACATTATTAGTAGTTGTTTGGGTTGCGCCCTGAGCCGTTGTCACACGTATCGTATTTTGTCCTGTACCAGTATAGCTGTAAAAGAACAGCGTGCCGATTGCTCCTGGGGGTAACGTGTCCGGAACCGCTTTGATAGTAGTAGGGTTATCATTTACATAAATAACCCAGCCGCTCAGAGCAGTACTACCGATATTGCGTACATAGATTGCACCGGGTGTACTAGATTCTATCCTGAAATCAGACAAAATACTCGCCGTTGCACGTTCTGTAACGTTCGTTCCACCAGTCATAACAGTCTCGGTGACAGAGCTGAACCAGACATAGCTGGTTGCAGCGAGCGCAACAGTTATCATCAGCAGCAGGATTACTGCTATCACAGCAGAAACTCCGCGCATAGATAAAAATAACTTGCTCGGCTATAAAAGTTTATATATCATTGCACCCATTGCTCTCCTATGGTCGACAAGGATAGCCTTGTGAAGCTTACACAGCAGCTCATACAGGCCAACACAAGCAATCCTCCAGGAAACGAGAAAACCGTTGCAGACATACTTGTCAGCCGGCTCAGGGCAGCCGGGCTCGAGATAAAAATTTTCGAGGCAGCAGCCGGCAGGCCGAATGTTCTTGCGATATGGCGCGGAAAGTCAAAGGGCAATACGTTGTTAATAAATGGTCACATGGACACGGTTCCGCCAGGCCCGCGCGAAAGCTGGAAGTTTGATCCGTTTTCTGGAAAGATAATCAACGGACAGATATATGGTAGGGGTTCGACGGATATGAAGGGCGCCCTAGCGGCGATGGTTATCGCTGTTGAGACACTCAAGAAGGATGGATGGGAGCCGAAAGGCACACTTGCACTACTTTTCTGCTCAAACGAGGAAATGGGTGACCTCGAGAAGATAGGCATGCGTTTTGTCGCACCCAAGCTGACGAAGGAGCTTGGAAAGATAGATTGCATGCTCATAGGCGATGTTACAGGGCTCGATATCGTTGTCGCTGAGAAAGGAGCGCTTTGGCTCGAGTTCACCGCACATGGCAAAGAGGCTCACGGCTCAATGCCATGGCTTGGGATCAATGCTATAGAGAAGCTTGGCCAGTTCCTGATAGAACTACGTAAGATGCCGTTGCCCGCGAGCCATCCCATGCTAGGCAAATCCACGATCTCGATTAACACCTTCAGCGGTGGCTACAAGACAAATGTTGTGCCCGCGCTGGCCAAGGCCACAGTAGACATCCGACTTGTGCCTGGTGAGGACAAGGAAAAGGTCAAGGCGGCTATATCGAACCTTATCAAGATTATGCAGGCAAACGATCCTGACATGAACATTGAGATGAAAGAGGTAATGTATGCCTCTTCCTCAGAAACGGATAAAGACGAACCTTTTGTGAAGCAACTGGCGGAAACGGTAAAGATCGTGACAGGCAGGCAGCCAGAGGTGAAGGGCGAGCATGGGAGCACCGGAGCTTCCATATTCAAGGCGCAAGGCATACCGGCCGTGGTTTGTGGACCTGGAAAGGACAGCGCATGCCATGTTTCTGATGAATCAATTGCTATACAAGATATTGTAGCGGCAGCCGATGTTTACGTGCAGTTCGCGAAGCGATTCTTGAGCTGACGCCGACTAATAAAACATTTAAATGTACGCTAGAGGGTAATTAAACAGATAAAATAGTTGCTGTCTCAATTTTCGCTATGGTTGGTATTTTTGCAGCCATGAGCACGCTAGCGTCACCTGTATCAAATTACAATCTATTATATGTTTCCTCGGCC
>JAHLMS010000014.1:15363-15691 GCA_018920245.1 Candidatus Aenigmatarchaeota archaeon | reverse complement strand
GGCAAAGCAACTTGCTAACTGGCAAGCGTTCGCTGTGATGCCAGGCCGTGCACGCGCCGAGCCCATGCAAAAACCAAAACCAGAAAGGATAAAAGCAACAGGCATCCCGGCGCTTGACCAACTTTTGCTTGAACCCTTGCCACGCACATCACTTCTAATTTACGGTCCTGAAGGCACGCATCCCTGGAGATTAGCACAACACTTCATAGCTGATGGCCTTGTCAAAGGCGAAGCCTGCATATACGTGGCCACGACAAGGCCGCCTGAGCTCATCCTTGAGCAGATTGGCGAGCTTTTTAGGCGTAAGTATGGCAGACCGATAGAGAAG
>JAHLMS010000014.1:0-15271 GCA_018920245.1 Candidatus Aenigmatarchaeota archaeon | reverse complement strand
GTTCGCATCCTTTTCCGAGCGAGATGCGTTCCCCCAGCCTGCTGACTATATCGAGCAGGGATGGAACTATGCAACAGCTGATCCACGCGACCTGAACAGCCTGCACATTTCCATAGCCAAGGTCAAACAGATGCTTGGTGAGAAGAAGATACGCGTGGTCTATGACATGTTCTCGCCAATAGCAGAATTCTCAGATGCAGATGCCTTGTACCAGTACCTCCTGCACCAGATAGCGTTCGAGGACAAGTTCAGCTATATGTCCATGTATTTGCTCAGGCGCGAAGAGGCGCCAGTAGAATGGCTCAAATATCTGGTAGGTGGTGAGATAAAGCTCGCTGTTTCCGAAGGCGAACGCACGATACAAATAATCAAGATGCCTGCACGTTACCGCGAGGGCACGTTCAAGCTTGATTCGGCTGACAGGATAGTCCGACGCGCAGCCAAGCCTAAATTTGCAAAGGAGGCCTTCGAGCGCTTCGGCGGGGTCTGACCTCTTTCTCTACTCTTTTTCCCAATTTCATGGCTTTCTTCTCGACCTTCACCGCTTCCTTCTCAATTTTCTTGGCTTCAAACTCTATCTTTCTTATCTCTTTCGCTTCGCGAATGAATATTTCAGGTACTACAAGCAGGGCTGGCAGCGCGAGCGGTATTATCTTTGTCCAATCCTCAAGGCCAAGCGCTGTTGTTCCAAACACATTCTGCAATACTGGAACATATATTACAGCAAGCTGTAGACAGATACCCATAATCACGCCTATGAACAGCCATCTGTTCTCAAGCGGTCCTGTCTTCCATACAGAATACTTTTCAGACCTGCAATTGAAGACAAAAAGCAACTCGAATAGACACATCGTGGTAAAGGCCATAGTCTGAGCTTTTGCCAAGTCGCCTGTAGCAGTCAGCTCCCACCAGAACGCAGTGAGCGCAATAGTCGCGGCCAGTACTGCGCCTGTGACTATGAAGGCTGTCATGCCGCTCAATATTCCTGACTTAGGCGAACGGGGCTTGCGCGCCATTATACCAGGTTCGACAGGATCAAGGCTGAGTGCCAGCGAAGGGAATGTGTCCGTAACGAGGTTGAGCCACAGAATTTGCAATGGCAGCAAAGGCAGTGGTAGTCCTCCGAATATGGCTGTTGATACCATTATGATTTCGGTGAAGTTTGTTGATAGCATGAAACGCATGAACTTTCGGATATTGTCATATACACGCCTGCCCTCCTCGATAGCCGTGACTATGGTTGCAAAATTGTCATCAGTCAGCACAATGTCGCTGCTTTCCTTTGCTACATCTGTGCCTTTAAGGCCCATGGAAACACCCACATCACTGGCTTTCAAAGCAGGCGCATCATTCACACCATCACCCGTCATCGCTACAACTTCTCCGCGGGCCTTGAACGCCTTTAGGATGCGCATCTTGTGCTCTGGTGCTGCGCGGGCATAGACATGTATCTTCTCCACTTTGCGGATAAGCTCGGAATCAGACATCTTCTCGAGCTCTGCGCCTGTCAGGACCTCACTGCCCTCCTCGACAAGTCCTATCTCTCGGGCAATTGCGCCAGCTGTCATAGCATGGTCGCCCGTTATCATGACAGTACGGATGCCTGCACGATCGCACATACTTATTGCAGCAGGTATCTCGGGCCTTGGTGGGTCCATAATGCCCATGAAGCCGAGGAACGTCATCTCTTTCTCATCATCTTCCGAATATTTGCTTTTGACAGGCATCTCTTTGTAGGCAAATGCCAGTGTGCGGAGGCCACGCGCTGCCAATACCTCGCCGGCAGCCCTCACCTCTGCAATCTTTTCGGACGTGAGAGGGACGACCTGGCCATTGGAAAATATGGTTGTGCACAACTTGAGCAGCGTTTCAGGCGCGCCTTTGGTGTTAAGGACAGCACCGGAGGGGCTCAAAGTCACGACTGTCATGCGTTTTCGTTCGGAACTGAACGCTATCTCAGCTATGCGCTTCTGCTTGGGCAACTCTCCGAATGCCTTCATGGCGGCTATCAATAGGGCACCTTCTGTCGGATCACCAACTACAGACCAGCCTGTGGGCGTTTCTTCAATGCGCGCGTTGTTGCAAGCGACAGCAGCCTCGAGCAGGCGCCTGCCAGCCTGTTCAACTGTGGGAAAATAGGGTGCCACCATAGTTTTACCATCCACAGTTTCGGTTGTCCAGAACTCGCCGACAGGTTCGAAGCCTATCCCTGTTATATCTACAAATGTCCCTGTCCACATAGCAGTAACAGTCATCTCACCCGTTGTTAGTGTGCCTGTCTTGTCCGAACAGATGACCGTCGAGCTTCCAAGGCTCTCCACAGCTGCCATGCGTCTTACTATTGCATGTTTTCGCGCCATACGTTGTGCGGCAGTTGCAAGGCTTATCGTCAAAATAGCAGGCAGACCCTCAGGTACTGCAGCAACAGCAAGGCTGACAGCGACGAGGAACATGTCGACAACCGGCATTCCTCGTGCCAGGCCAATTGCCATTATCGCTGCAACTATTGCAACGACCGCAACACCTAGAAGTTTGCCAAGATTGCCGAGCTTTATCTGGAGAGGTGTTATAGCCTCACGCACCTGCACAAGCCCTGCTATACGGCCCATCTCGGTTGACATACCCGTGCCAACCACAACAGCCTTGCCCCTTCCGCTAATTACAGCAGTGCCTGAGTATACCATGTTTGTTCTGTCAGGCAACAGTACGTCCTTGAGCTCTTCCAATGACTTGTCGACAGGCAGGCTCTCGCCCGTCACCGCGGCCTCATTGACACGCAAGTTAGCGACTTCGATAAGCCTTGCATCAGCTGGGATGTTGTCGCCTTCCTCAAGCAATATTATATCCCCCGGTACGAGTTCTATGGCGGCGATCTCGATTTCCTTGCCATCGCGGATGACTTTTGCCTTGGGGGCGAGCATACCTTTGAGTGCGGCCATTGCTTTCTCAGCTTTCCACTCCTGGGCGAAACCTAGCCCTATGCTGAGGCACACGGTAAAGGTAATGACGATTGCGTCTTCGAGCAGTTCAAGGGCTGCAGAGATTATACCGGCAATTATCAGTATCCATATCAGCGGGCTCTTAAGCTGTCTCAAAAGCACAGCCATTCGTCCTATCTTCTTGGCCTCGACCAGTTCATTCCTGCCCCACTTCTCAAGCCTTGCTCTTGCTTCTGCATTCGTGAGCCCATTCGGTCCGCTTTTTACAGCTGCCAGCACGGCACTGGCGCTTTTCATGTGCGGCTGCTCGACTGCGTAAGGCATAAATATAGTTGTGTGGTTAATAAAAATACTGCGCCAGTAGTCTAGCGGTAGGATACGAAACAGCCATTGCTGTGTAGATGCTTGCCAAGAACCCTTTGCTTCGAAAAGCATTCACGAAAACCGCAAAGAGCTCGCGACTCGGGTTCAAAGAAGGAGAAACTACGTTTCTCCCTTCAACCCTCTTCCTTTGAGGGCGGAAAATCCCGACTGGCGCACCATTCTCGCAAACTTTATATGCAGGTCTATGGATATTTTTGGCATGACATTATTCGGCTGGGGCAAGCGCAAAGAGGAAGTTAAGGAGATAAAGGAGGCTGTTGCCGGACAGCCGCTACCATACCCATCGACTGAATACATATCTATGCAGAAGCCGCAGGCGATGGAGCGATTCATGGCGCCCATGCCTCCACCGAGCTGGACTGCGCCAGAACAGACCACACCTCCAATGCCATCCACGTTGCCAATGAAGACCGCACCGCTGTTCGTGAAGGTCGAGAAATACAAAGATATACTTGAAATCGTAGCAAAGCTCAAGGGAACGCTCATCAACATAGAGTCCGTTCTGAAGGTGAGGCAGTCCATAGACAAGCTGCGCGACGATGCTGATGCACTCATCATGCGACAGCTGGCATCCTGCAACGAGAGCATAGCTGCGCTCGATTCTGCCTTTGCAAGGCCGCCAGCGCTCGAGCAGATGGTCATCCCACAACCCGAGATTATTGAAGGTGAGATGCAACAGCTCAGCAACAGGCTGGAACAACTGTCTGAACAGCTAAAGCAGATAGGCTGAAATCAGATTTTTAATTTTTACGAAACATGAATTAAGAAAGAAAAATTTAGAAATAAAATTTCCAGAATAGCCAAAATTTCTAAGGATTAAGAAGTAGGGACACAGTTTGCTCTCCCTTACTCTATTCGAATTAGCAGTAAAACTTCGTAACTGGGGATTCCTTAACCTAAAATGAAACGACCAATAAAATACTACGTCATAACACATATTCCATATTTAGATTTATAAGCTATGAAAAAGAGAATATATACATAAAGATCAAAAACAGGTGCTGCCTTGAAAAATCTTATTTTAGCTGGCGGCGGATCTGAAAAAGATTCCAAACCTCTGGACAAATTGCTGGTTAGTCTTATACCTATGAACAAGAAACTTCTCTATATACCAGTTGCTATGGAACCATCCAAATATCCAAGTTGTCTTAAGTGGTTCACATCGACATTTACGTGCCTAGGCCTTACGGATATTGTAATGTTAACAGACCTAAAAGAAAAGATAGATTTATCACAATTTGGCGCTATTTATATGGGTGGTGGAAACACCTTTAAGCTCCTTCATGAACTTAGACATAGTGGCTTTGTTACCAAACTTAAAAAATTTTTGAACATGGGCGGCATTATTTATGGAGGCAGCGCAGGCGCCATTGTCCTAGGAAAGGATATTAAAACCGCTTTTATGGATGAAAATCGAATTGGTATTCGTGATACTTCCGGACTGAATTTAGTAGAGGGCTGCTCCATATGGTGTCATTATAAGAAGGAGGATGATATGAAAATCTTCGAATATATTGGAACTAACAAAATACCCGTCATAGCTCTTACAGAAAGATCTGGCCTATATGTCCGAGATAAAAAAATCAAGGTCGTCGGATTTGAACCAATTTATGTATTTACAAAAAACAGAAAGCGTGTTTTTCGACCAAAGGCTTTGGTTAAACTATAAATTCTAATTTTAGTGTGGTTATAGATTTAGACAACTTGGCAAGAAAGTTATTGAAACTTATATAAAATTCAAAATCTTGTAAAAACGAATCTCTTTTGATATATTTAGAAATTAATGGTGCGGGAGGCAGGATTTGAACCTGCGAAGGGAATGGCCGCCCTTCCGTGAACGCTTTTCGCGCAGCGAAAAGGGTTCTAACCCACAAGGTTTCTTAGCCGGTCTTCTGAGCTTCGCCTCAGGCTCGGCTCTAAGCTTCGCCTCTTTGTCTTGCGCCTTCAGTCGCCAGGTGCACGAAATGCACCTAGCTTAGACCTGGCTTGGCGACTCCCGCGAAACTGATTATGTTTCGGGATTATTTAAATATCATTGAAATTTTGTTCCGTGCAGCAACATGCTCAGGTTTAAATGCTCCAGCATTAAAATCCTTAATATGGCCGCGGTGGTGAAGAGGTATCATGGGGGCCTGTGGAGAAACTTCTTTCAAAAAAATGCGGAAAGCCCTCGTCCCGAGAAACTTCTTTCAAAAAGAAGTTTCATCAAGAAAGAGGTTCGGGAATTCGATTCTCGGCCGCGGCCCCATTCTTAAAACTTATAAGAAATTATTTGGATAAGGCTCTGATGATGTCTGCGCGCGCTATAACACCCACCACTTTCTTGTTCTCATCAATGACGGGCAGCATCTTGACCCTGTGCCTGTTCATCAGTCTTGCAGCATCATAAATATCAGCATCAGGCTTAATCGTATGGGGGGAGCGGTTCATGAAATCGGACACACGAAGCTTTCCGCTGTTGATTATCTCCTTCTTGATAGCGTCAAACGGTCTCTTCTTGAGAACGGCCAGCACGACCGCGAAGCTTGATTCTGTGTCGAAGTGTATCTTCGGCGTATAGGCATCAATGGTTCTGATAATGTCACCCTCGGTTACAAGCCCGACCAATTTGCCTTTATTGTTAATAACTGGCAAGGAGGAGATGTCATTTTTCACGAGCTTGCCGACGGCATCATGCAATGAATCTGTCGGGCGAAGAAAAACAACTTTGCGTGTCATCACAGAACTGACTTTCATGCTATCATTTCGTTGTGCTGATATAAATATATTCTCGGCCGAATGTGCATACACGATCTATATTGATTTTTTTAAATCCTGCGGCCTTGAACGCGGCTTTTATGCTGCTGTCCTGCCTAAGGAAAGGTTGCAGTGTAAGGCCGGGAGCGCGCACAGCGAGGAACAGGGCCTTCCCTCCTCGCTTGAGCGTCTTCGCGAGCGCTGTAAGCTCTTTCTCTGGACTTACAAAATAATTTATGGCGATGGTACATATTATGCGATCGAAACTATTCGCGGGGAAGGGTGCAGGCCTGCTCGTCTTCACAAGTATAACGTTTTCAAGTTCAGCGCGGTTCATCATTGCCAATGCCTTGCTGAGCTGCTTTTCGGCTATGTCTGCTGAAACGACCCTGCGCACCCTTGTTGCAAGTCTTTTTGTTAGCCAGCCAGCGCCGCAACCATAGTCAAGCACCGTATGGTCTTTTTTGACATCAGCCATAGCAAGCACATGCCGCCACTGACCGAACAGCAAAAGCGGTATGTACAGGTCGAGTGCAACACCCATTCTGTTCCAGAACTTTTCGACGAAGGCCTGATCGGTTTGCAGGCGCACTGCCACATATGCAGGGAAGCCAGCGAAAAGCAATGTGAGCACGGCAGCAAATGAAAGGTGCGCACTAGGTGTGCCAAGCCATACGAAGAGCATGCCAAGCAGGAACAGGGCAGCAATGTATGGCCCTACAGTTCTTAATGGTGCTATGAACTCGCGTTTAGCTGTCAGCGAGCTCAGCCTAACAAAGCACACAAGGAAAAGAATATAGAGCAGCACATACATCGGTATCAGCAGCCCGAACATGACCTGTAGGTTGCCCGCGCACAGCAGTATTACAATACTTATAACCAGGACCTGCAACGCTATTGCCTTGTATGGTGTCTGCCATCGTGGGTGTAACTTCTGGATGCCATGTACGAAAAGGTTGTCCCTGGCCATTGCGAACAGCAACCTTGGCGCAAATACTATCCAGCTCGCCGCTGTTCCGATTATAGCAACGGCTGCCAACATTCCTACGATGGCGCCCATACCAGGCATCGCCACAGATGCGACAGCTGCAAGAGGTGCATTGCTTGATGCAAGCGTTTTCGAGGGCAGCACCCCAAGGCTTATCGTTGCTATGCCTGTACCCATGATTGCCAATATGCAAGTAGAAATCAACAACGCCTTAGGCAGTGCTTTGCGAGGATCATTGACCTCCTCGGCCAGATAGGTCACGCCTTCCCATCCAAAAAACATCTCAGCCACGAAGAACGCGGCAAGCGCGATGCCTGTGATGCCTGAAACAAAGAACGGTGAATAATTGACAATGTTTATAGCTGTCATGCCAGCGAGGCCCACTACAATCACAACGAGCAAGGAAATGATGCCGAAAGCCAGCAGCAAAGCTGCTGACAGCTTTATTCCTCGTACTGCGATAAGACTGAATATCGTAAGCAGGCTGAAGGCCAATCCTATGTTAACATAAAGCGGCGCACTAGGAAACAGATACAACAGCCCACCTACAAGTTCTGTGCCAATCGTCACGCTTGCAGTGAGCCATCCTAGCCAGCCAACCAAGAAGGCTGAGGGCTCGGATAGTGCATGCTTAGCATATTCGTATACCCCTCCTGCCCTTGGCCAAGTGCTAACAAGCTCACCAAAGAAGCCAGCCATGAGCAATGCCAGCAAGGAAACAGCTATCCAAGCGATAATCGATGCTGGACCCGCAAAGCCTGCAGCGATGCCTGGGTGAAAGAATATACCAGATCCTATCAGGGCGTTTATCGTGAGTAGCAAAAGAAGAGGGAATCCTATTACTCTTCTCAAACCTGACATAAGAATATTCTGCACTTTATTAAACTAATATGCTGCCCGTGGATGCGATGGCAAACAATGCAAGAAAGTGCGCAATCCAGACTATTATTACAAATTCTTTTTCATCAAAACGCAGCGCTGCTACTATGCCGGTTGCCAGCTCATCTGGCAGAGGACTAGCAATTATGAAGCCTACTATAAGCGGTCCCAGGCGGTGTGTCCATTTGGACAGTTCTGGATGCTTGTGCTCCATTTTCACGAAGCTCTTCGCGAGTCTGCGCTTTAACAAGCCATACATTAACAAGTCCGCGAGCGTTCCACCCGTTGCTGCGATAGCAGCAATAGCCAACGGCGGGAACTGACTACCGAGCACGAATAGTACGGCAACCGCAGGTGGAACGGTTATACCAAAACTGGATATCATGCCTGCAAGAAATGCACCCAAATAGCCAAAAGTGCCAAGACCACTAACCCACTCGCTAAACTGTCGCATATAGCCTTGTGGTGACAGCATCACGATGGCGAGGAGCACAGCACCGAATAGCAATATCAGCCGCTCGTAACGCAACTCGGCCAGCCTTATTTTGCGCAGCTCATCAGAGAGCCAGCTCACACTATCGCCCCATAAGTGGAGATGCCTATAATGTACAGCGCGTAGAGTCCGAGTAATATAAGTCCAAGCCTGCGATTGAAGGTCGCTCGTGCTGAGAGAAACAGAAATAACAGTGCTGTGCCAATGAACGCCAGTGCAACAGCACGCTCCACAGGTCCAAGTGTGATGCTATTTATCGTGGCTGCTGTACCAAGTACAAGGGTAAGGTTCGTTATTATCGATCCTATTGAATCGCCTACAGCCAGTCCTATTGCACCACGACGTATTGCAGCTATGTTCACAGACAGTTCAGGTAGCGTTGTGCCAATAGCCAGTATGGTAGCGCCTATGAGGGACTCTCCTACACCTAGTTCGCCGGCTATTGTTATCGCCGCATCGGTGACGAGCCGACCACTCAGAACGACAAGTGTCACGCAACCCAGCACTATCGCGCCCGTCTTTGCGACTGTCTGCGCGCTGCTGTCCGGCTTCGTCCTATCGGTGCTGTAGCCTGAACGCATAATCGTCCATGAGAAAATGAAGAACATCACTAAGAGGGTGAGGCCAAATATCATATTGATAAAACCAAGTAGGTACGCCACAAATGCTATCAGCGTGGTTACCGTGACAGCACGCAGCACCTGTCCATACTGCTCCTTTTTTATTGCGAAATTGCGAATTAGGGCTAATACGCCAAATATCAGTAGCAGGTTCGAGATGTTGGCACCCAGCACGTTGCCTACGCTCAATAAACCTTCGCCATGCAAGGATGACAGCACGGCTATAGAGAGCTCAGGGAGTGAGGTCGCTACTGCTAACAGGAGGAAGCCTATGGCCAGCTGACTTATGCCTGTGAGCTTGGCAAAACGTACGGAGTATTTTATCGCAGCTTGGCTGGTCAACACCAACAACACTAAACTGACCACGAACACATTAAGTGTCATGAAAAAGTCTATTGGCATCCCTCATCACCCGATATTTTTAATAACAGATATGAGCTATTAAAAGTATGCCGCTGGAAGCGCTTAGCTTTCTGACACTCATTGGGCTGACCATCATAGTTGGTTACATCGGTGCATTGATATTTGAGCGCACGCGCATACCTGACGTGATATGGCTTATGGTGTTCGGCCTACTCGTTTCAGGCCTTGGCCTTTTGGACCGGTCCGTGTTCATGGCAGTTTCAGGCATCATGTCAGCTGTTGCGTTGATGATGATTTTGTTCGATGCTGGCTTGAACATGAACGCAACAAGGCTTGTGAAAGGAATGTCGCGTGGCACACTTCTTGGCTTTTCAGCCATGTTTATGAGTATTGTGGTGGTTACTGCAGTCGCACTCTCTATGCAAATTGGACTCGTAGGTGGGTTATTACTTGGAGCGATACTTGCTGGCACATGCAGCCCAACGGTAATTGGTCTGGTAAACCGTCTGCGTATCAGTGAACATGTGAAGTCGATGTTGAACATAGAAACTATTGTGACAGATCCCGTCACCGTAGTCATCGCGATATCCATGATAAAAATAATGACTGCAGAAGCGACAGGCTGGTCAGTCGTAAGTGGAATAGTTACAGCATACTCTGTTGCAATCATGGTTGGGTTGGCCGTTGGAGCGGCATGGCTCCTTATGCTTCAGCGACTGAGAGGGAGACCATATGACTATATGCTTACCATGGCAGTACTCGCACTGCTCTACGTCTTCGTTGAGAGTGTCGGCGGTTCGGGTGCAATAGCGTCGCTTGTGTTTGGCCTCGTGCTCGGCAATGCCATGCTGTTCAGCAAATCGTTCAGGCCTGAGCAGACGGACGGGCATATGCGGGACTTCTACAGCCAACTAACATTCTTTATCCGTGCATTCTTCTTCGTCTTTATCGGACTCATAGCGACATTAGAGCCTACAGCGGCGATGTACGGCATCTTCATATCAATACTGTTGATAGTAGTTAGGCTGCTGGCCACACATGTGAGCACGTTGGGCATGACCATGACGGATACCGAGCTTAACCTTATCCGAATAATGGGACCACGAGGGCTTACAGCTGCTGTGTTGGCGAGCCTGCCGCTGGCATATGGCATCGCTGGTGGCGAGCTCATGATGAACATCACATTCGTCGTAATCATCGCGACCGTGATCTATACCACCCTTGCGGTGCGGCTGTTCTACAGACCGCCTCAGGCCCGAAGAAAAGATTTAATTACAAGGAGCGAGAAATGATTTGTATGGCAAAGACCGCTAAGCATGCGAAACATACTGAACCTGTGAAAAAGCTCTATCTCTGCCCAGTATGTTGCAAAGAGGCCATGGTCGTGACCCAGATCGATAATAAATATTATTTCGTCTGCCAGAACTGCGGCACGCGGCGCGGCCCACTGCCCGACAAGCGACACCTCGCGCCACCAGAAGTGTAGAAGAAATCATCTGAGCTCGGTGGAAGAGATGATTCCTTGGTTTCGTCTTACCCTTTCGGGCTCGGTCCAATCTCCTAGGAAATACCCTTCCGGGATTGCGACTTCTATGATGACTGACTGCGTTTGAGGAAGTGACGCTCAGTCCTCGCTCGCAGCTGAACCGATTTGTCATCTAGTGTTGTCGCACTTGCCCACTCCTTTCTCCCTTTTCGGAGCACCCGATTTGCTCTGGTTTATTAACTTATAAACATTTTTGCCTTTAAATTTGGTGGTTTCACTGTCAAGTAAAAGCTTTAAAAGGGTTCGCTGAAACTATTTATACTAGTAAGAGAAGGAATTTTCTTACGCCTGTGGGATGTGGACACTGAAGTGTCCGCTGATTTTGGCGTTCAATGTTGAGCTACAGCGTGAGCTGGCTGTGAAACGTCTGTTCCACCCGCAGGCAAACATGAGTTCCAGAGAGGCGTTGACGGCCTTCGGCCGTCAATTTGTCTGGGCCGATGCAACGAGTGTGAGATCCTGTGTGATGGACATGCAGGGAATCACATAGTGTGCGAACTCGCAAATTCCGGTTGATCCTGCCGGAGATAGCCGTTATCAGGGTCCGACTAAGCCATGCGAGGCGCGAGCTATCTGGGCTCGCCGCACTGCTCAGTAACACGTAGTTAACTTGCCCTTGGGTGGGGGATAATCTTGCGAAAGTGAGGCTAATACCCCATAGGTTGCGGAGGCTGGAATGCACTGCAGCTGAAAGCTCCGGCGCCCAAGGATAGGACTGCGGCGTATCAAGGTAGTTTTCAGTGTAAAGAACTGAAAAGCCGATAACGCGTAGGGGCCATGAGAGTGGGAGCCTCGAGATGCGCTCTGAGACATGAGCGCAGGTCCTACGGGACGCAGCAGGCGCGAAAACTTTCCAATTGCTTCACGGCTGAGAAGGGGACCCTGAGTGGTCGTGCTTTTGCACGACCTTTTGCCAAGTCTAAACAGCTTGGCGAATAAGGGCCGGGTAAGACGGGTGCCAGCCGCCGCGGTAATACCCGCGGCCCGAATGGCTATCGCGTTTATTGGGTCTAAAGCGTCCGTAGCCGGTTCAGCAAGTCCCTGGTGAAATCTGGCAGCTAACTGTCAGGCGTGCTGGGGATACTACTGAACTTGGGATCGGGAAAGGGACAAGGTATTCCGCGTGTAGGGGTTAAATCCTTTAATCCGCGGAGGACCACCTGTGGCGAAGGCGTTGTCCTGGAACGAGTCCGACGGTGAGGGACGAAAGCTGGGGGAGCGAATGGGATTAGATACCCCAGTAGTCCCAGCTGTAAACGATGCCCGTTTGGTGTTGCAGTTCTTACGAGGAACTGCAGTGCCGGAGCGTAGGTGTTAAACGGGCCACCTGGGGAGTACGGCCGCAAGGTTGAAACTTAAGGGAATTGGCGGGGGAGCACACAAGGGGTGGAGGCTGCGGTTCAATTGGATTTAACGCCGGACATCTTACCAGGGCTGACAGCAGGATGAAGGTCAGCCTAACGGGTTTACCAGACAAGCTGAGAGCAGTTGCATGGCCATTGTCAGCTCGTACCTTGAGGCGTGCCGTTAAGTCGGTTAACGAGCGAGACCCACACCGTCAGTTGCGATCATGTTGGCTTTCCAAGCAATTGGGAAGTTAATGTGAGCACTCTGGCGGGACCGCCACTGCTAAAGTGGAGGAAGGAGTGGGCGACAGTAGAGCAAAAACCGCCAGCGGGTTTTTGCATATCCCGCAACCGGTTTTGCGCTGAAGTCCGTATGGCGCGGATGCCATGGGCTACACGCGGCCTACAATGCGTCAGACAATGCGATGCAACGCCGAAAGGCGAAGCTAATCGCCCAAACTGACGCCCAGTTCAGATTGAGGGCTGCAACTCGCCCTCATGAAGCCGGAATCCCTAGTAGGCGAACGTCATAATCGTTCGCCGAATACGTCCCTGCTCTTTGCACACACCGCCTGTCAAGCCATGCGAGTGGATCTCCGGTGAAGCGCCCCTCATGACCTAGCAATAGGAGTGGTGGGTGTTGAGCCGGAGGTCTGCGAGTGAGGCTAAGTCATAACAGGACGGACAGCAACAGTTTTGATATCAATGAGAGAAGAAAGGCGGCGAGCGCTTGCTCGTTGGAGGTGAGTTGAGATATCTATAGCGCAGAAATGCGTAACGTTGCCGTCCTATGAAAAGGTAGCCCTACCGGAAGGTGGGGCTGGATCACCTCCTTAACCATTCACATAGGTCACAAATCTCGTTGTGTCGGTTCAAAATTTTCTACTTGCTAGCCATACCCATCTCGAAGACCTTTATGTTCAATTCCAGTGCCTTCGGTGGAACAACAGCCGTGATTCCGGCTATCATGTGCTTCTTGTTTAATGGTATCATGCGTTCAGCAACAGCCCTGCCAAGAATGTAGACGTTCGCCATAACAGGGTCAAAGCCCGCCTTTTTTACTGCCTTTGTCGCTTGAACGTGAATCATATATTTTGCAATCTTCCTTATCATCTTCTCAGTTTCGTCCTCGGATGGGTACCTCTGCTTCTTTATAGACATAAGCGTCGGCACTGCAGAACGCGTATCGAATATGACATTCGTCTTTTTTCCAGCAAACTCGAGTGCACGTAATGTTTCCAATCGTTCAAGCCCAATCAGCAGATCGGCGCGACCGGCAGGCACGAGTGGGCTCAATACCTTCTTTCCGAATCGCACATGCGATTCAAGCGGACCGAAACGCAGTGAGAGCCCGTGTAACTCTGCTGTCCTCACATCATGACCTGCTGCGAGCGCTGCCTGCGCGATGACTTCAGCTGCTGTTAGCACACCCTGACCGCCTATGCCCGTTACGACGATGTTGAACGTGTTCATTTCAACACCTCGATTGCTTTGGCTGGGCAGACTTGTGCGCACACACTGCAGCCCCAGCAGAAGTCTGTCTCGATATAGAATTTTCCTTTCTTCCAGTTGTTCGGGTCGCCTATGTAGTGTATCGCTGGGCAGCCGAACTTGAAAACGCACATGCCGCACTTCGTGCACTTGTCCTGATTTATTTGCCATTTTGGCACCTTCAGCCCTTCCTTGCGTGCGCGACGCATATACATCAGTCGGCACTCGCCTTCAGCGACTAGCAGTTTAGTTCCTGGCTTGGCTATGAGCTCCTTCACGGCGGACTGCGTCTCTGCAATGTTGAAGCAATTGACGGTCTTTATATTCTCGACGCCACATGCTGCCGCTATCTCTGAAATTGAGAGTGGCTTCGCGGGTTCGCCCATTGCTGTCTTGCCAGAAGCTGCATGCGGCTGATGTCCTGTCATCGCGGTTACAGTGTTTTTCATAACGATAACCAAAGGGTCTGACTTGTTCCATGTCATATTTATCAGGCCAGGTATGCCAGCATGGAAGAATGTGCTGTCGCCTATGAAAGAAATAGCCGGCTGCTTGGAAACCTTTCTGATCCCGTGTGTAATGCCCTGCACAGCGCCCATGGATATGACGAACGCCTGTGTGGCAAGCGGTTCATATATACCCATTATGTAGCAGCCGATATCTCCGCCGTAGACCGCGCCGGGCACAGCTGTCTTTGTAGCCCAGAACGTGGCCCTATGCGGGCATCCAGGACATAGCACGGGCGGCCTCTGAGGCATTGGCTTCGCCACTGGAATTTTGAACTTCTTGCCTGTTGCTTTTGCAAGGACGAGCGCAATGATATCCGGCTTCAGCTCGCAGGAGTGGATATCATCCTTGCCCAATACTGAAAGTTTCGGGTTCGCACTCTTCGCCAACCTCTCGACTTCCTTGAGAATTATTGGTTCGATTTCTTCAGCAATGATGACCTTGTTGAGACCGTGAATGAAATTTATGATTGTCTTCTCGGGCAGCGGCCATGAGATACCCAACTTAAGCATAGGCAACTTAAGTCCGAGCATATCCATGGCCTCAAGTGAATGACAATAAGAAACTCCAGAAGCTATCACGCCTACATTGCCTTTTCCTTTTACAATGCGATTCAATCCTGATCTTTCTGCCCATCTGTTTATGCTTTCAAGCTTTTCATGCAACTCCCTGTGAACGGCCAAAAGCCTTGGCGGCATCGTGCGCCACCTGTCTACATCAAACGTTCCATGTGTTTTTCCCTTGATTATCTTGCCAAGCTTGACAATGCATCCGCTATGGCCGACGCGCGTAGTTATCCGGATAACCACAGGTATCTTGAACTTCTCAGACATTTTGAAGGCCCTGATGACAAAATCCTTACACTCAGCGGAATCCGAAGGCTCAAGCATCGGCAAGTGAGCGACGCGTGCAAGGTATCGGCTGTCCTGCTCGCTCTGACCGGATGACCAACAGCCAGGGTCGTCAGCAACAACGATGA
>JAHLMS010000013.1:8110-15840 GCA_018920245.1 Candidatus Aenigmatarchaeota archaeon | reverse complement strand
ATCGCTTTTCCTGTTGTTTCTTCATTATACCAGCCAATAAAATACTGCTTACGAACAACTGTAAACGGAACGCCAGAAACATCAGCATTAAGCTCTTTACCAACTTCTGCTAGCAATTCAGCATTTTCCCTGCTCTTTGTAACTTCTAGGCTATGTATATTTAAATTAGGATATTTTTGTTCCAATTTTGATAAAAAGACTTTCTCGGCAGAGCAGTGCGGACAGCCCTCTGCCCAGAAAAAATAAAGATTAACCTCATTGCTATTATTGATTTCTTGCGCAGAAGTTATAGAACCAATTAAAGAGAACAACAAAATACTAAATAAAATAAAGCTAATTAATTTCTTCATATTAATCTCATTTATTTCTATATTTTTTAATTAATTCTACTATCTCTTTTTTAGAATGTTCCCCTTCAAGCCTCAAGATTTCATTGCCTTTCTTATCCAGAAAAATAACGACTGGCAGACTTTTACTGATATTATATCTCTTTACCATTTCTTTGTCTTTGTCGTAATCGTAACATTTTAGTTTTAACCATGGATTTTCTTTTATTATTTCCTTCCAACGAGGTTCCATTACCTTGCACGCAATACACCAAATTGCTCCAAAACCTATTACTTTCATAGTCTTTACTTCCTACTTGTCTTTGTTCTCATTTATAATCTTCAAAAGTTCCTCTTTAGATATCTCTCCATGAAGCCTTAAAAATTCTTTGCCTTTTTTGTCCAAAAAGACAAATGTTGGCAGATTCTTGTCAATCTTCCACTTTTTTACAGCTTCCTTATCTTTGTCAAAGTCATAGTACTCTGTTTTTAGCCAAGGATTCTCTTTTTCAATTTCCTGCCATCTTGGTCTCATGACCAAACAACCAGAACACCACACTGCACCAAATTTCAACACTTTCATTGTGAAACACCTCCTATTAATATATTGATAACTGTCAATATCTATAAATGTTTTATTTATTTAAAATATAAGAACCCTAAAATCTAGTTGATGGCACCGTCAACTTTGCCAACTACTGTAAAAACCGAAATCTTTATAAGCCTTCTGAAATAATTACACAAACACTTTTCAACATTCACTCTTAACATAGAGTGAGCTGCCGAGAAACCGAAAGGTGGAGTGGTTTATTGCCCGTCGAAGAACGTGAAATTAACATTCTAAAACATCGGCTTGTGCCCGAGCATACAATAATGAAAGATGAAGATGTAAAGGAATTGCTCGAAAAGTTCAACATCAGTATAAACCAGCTGCCCAAGATACTCAACACAGATCCCGTTGTCAAAGCCATAGGAGCGAAGGTCGGTGACGTGCTGAAAATTGTCAGAAATAGCCCGACGGCGGGCAAGACCACATACTACAGGCTTGTTTCCAAGGAGGTTGCCTAGATGCAACAGCTCCTGAAAGCGTTCGCGGACGATGTCGGTTTCGTACGCTTCCAGATAGAATCCTTTAATGATTTCCTTGAAAACAGACTACAAAAGATAATCGATGAGATAGGCGAAATAAAACCTGAGGTCCCTGAAATAGGTGACCTTGTGATCCGTTTTGGCAAGATAAGCATTGGCGAACCGACTGTGCGCGAAGCCGATGGTACTGTACGCAAGATAATGCCTCTCGAGGCGCGTATACGCGATCTGAGCTACACTGCACCAATATACGTCGAGGTCACGCCAATTCTGAACAAGACCGAACTCGAGCCCACAACGGTGATAATCGGTGAACTTCCGATAATGGTAAAATCCAAGGCATGCGTGCTCAGCAAGCTCAGCCCAGAGGAGCTGATAGCAGCTGGAGAGGACCCATCGGACCCTGGCGGATATTTCATAATCAACGGCACTGAGCGCGCGCTTGTTATGATAGAGGAGATCGCACCTAACCGCATGATACTTGAAAAAATCTCTACCGGCAACTACACCGAGCTGATGCGCATCAATAGTGAGCACAATGGCTATGTCCAAAGACATGTGCTGGAAAGAAAAAACGACGGCTCAATAGCGATATCGTTTGCTAACGTCCGCAGGCTACCAATTGTCATACTGCTCAAGTTGCTAGGACTCGAATCCGACAAAGATATAATCGATGCTGTCAGTACCGATCCATCGATAGTTGGCGAGTTCTATGGAAACCTTTATGAAGCCGATGTTGAAACGGCACACGAGGCCATGGAGTATCTTGCAAAACATCTCAAGATTGTGCAGAAGGAATACCAGAAGGAACGTGTCGAAACAATCATAGACAAGTATTTGCTGCCACACCTCGGCCAAGAACCGAAGGCACGCGAGGCGAAAGGGAGATATCTCGCGAAGGCATGTCGTAAGCTCATAGAGCTCGCACTAGGCAGGATTCCTGAGGACGACCTAGACCATTACGGTAACAAACGCGTTCGTATGTCAGGCGACCTCCTCGAACTGCTTTTCCGCTCTATATTAATAGGCCGATGGGGCCTCATAGCACGTGTAAAATACAATTATCAGAAGATGGCGAAGCGTGGCAAATTGCCTCCTGTACAGACTATAGTCGAGGCGAACGTCGTCACAAACCAGCTCACATCCGCAATGGCGACAGGGGCATGGGTCGGCGGGCGTACCGGTGTCAGCCAAAGGCTCGAACGCAAGAACTTCGCCGATTCGCTGTCGCACCTGCGACTAGTGCTCTCACCGCTGACATCCACCCAAGAGCACTTCGAGGCGCGAGAGCTACATCCAACACATTGGGGCAGATTCTGTCCTGCAGAAACCCCAGAAGGTCCTACAATCGGTCTCCGAAAGCACCTTGCTCTTTTTGCTGAAATAACAAAGGGCATAAGTCCTTCCGAAAGAAAGAAACTTCTCACGAGCATCAAACTTGACAAAGGCGAGACGGATGTTTTCTTCGATGGCGAACCTATTGGCACTACATCAGATCCTTCCAAGATAGTCGATGATATCCGCAAAAAACGCAGAGGCGGCATGATTTCCAAGGAAGTGAACGTCGTTTGGTATCCAGAATTGCACGAGGTCCGCATAAATGCCGACAGCGGCCGCGTAAGAAGGCCATTGATAGTGATAGAAGGAGGCAGATCGAAGCTCACAGAGGAACATATGCGAAAACTGGCATCGGGAGAGCTGAAATGGTTCGACCTTGTCAAGACAGGTGTAATAGAATATATTGATGCTGAAGAAGAGGATTCTGCACTTGTTGCTTTATGGCCAGAGTCCGTCAGCTCGAACCACACACACCTTGAAATCTCACCGATCACAATACTCGGTACATCCGCCTCACTAATGCCGTTCCCACAACATAACCGCGGTGACCGTGTCAATCTCGGAGCAAAAATGGCCGGCCAAGCAATTGGTATATATCTTACTAACTTTGGCCTCAGAACAGACACGAAATCTAATATTCTGGTGTATCCGGCTGTCCCGCTTGTAAGGACTGCAACCCTGCCCATACTTGGGCTTGAAAGTCACCCTACTGGACAGAATGTTGTCATCGCATTAGCGAGCTACAACGGCTACAATATGGAAGACGGTGTAGTCTTCAACAAAGCATCAATCGAACGCGGGCTGTTCAGATCATATTTCTACCGAGTATATCCATGCGAGGAAAAGCGGTACTGGGGAGGACAGGAAGATAAAATAGGCCTGCCCGACAAGGATGTGCGCGGCTACAGAACCGAAGCGGAATACGCGAGATTGGCTGAAGATGGGATACTGCCGCCAGAAACACCTGTCAATAGCGAGGATGTTCTGGTGGGACGCGTTTCACCGCTCCGCTTCCTTTCTGCGAATGAACTTATGACTGGCATTGCAAATATGCGCGATACCAGCATATGCCTGCGACATGGAGAAACAGGCATCGTCGATCGCGTATTCATAACAGAAACAGCAAACGGCAACCGCCTCGTCAAGGTTGCGACACGTGATCTTCGCATACCGGAGCTTGGAGACAAGTTCGCAAGCAGACACGGACAAAAGGGCGTCATCGGTCTCATCGCGGCAGAGGAAGACCTGCCGTTCACTGCAACAGGCATGATACCAGACATAATACTCAATCCCCATAGCATACCGAGCCGACAGACAGTCGGACAACTGCTCGAGATACTCGCCGGAAAGCTTGCAGCATCTGATGGAAGAATGATTGACGCATCCGCGTTCAGCAACGTCACCACTGAAGCGGATATGAGGAACGCGCTGCGACAGCTCGGTTTCCGTTCGGATGGCAAAGAGGTGCTTTACAACGGCGTGACAGGCCAGCGATATGAAATGGAGATATTTACAGGCATACTTTTCTACCAGAAGCTCGACCACATGGTCGCGAACAAGTTGCAGGCGCGTTCGCGCGGACCCGTGACACTGCTCACACGCCAACCAACTGAAGGAAAGGCCAAAGAGGGAGGTTTGCGGCTCGGCGAGATGGAAAAGGACTGCCTGATTGCACATGGTGCCGTGCTAACACTTAAAGAGCGCTTCGACAGCGACAAGGTGGTTGTGCCCATATGCAAGGAATGCGGAATCACCGCTGTCTGGGATAGGTCTAAGGAAAAGAATGTCTGCCCAATATGCAAGGGAACCGATATTGCTGATGTCGAGATGTCATACGCATTCAAGCTACTGCTCGATGAGCTCAAAACCATGCTGATATACCCGAGGTTGAAGGTGGCAGGATGATACGGAGCATAGATTTTAGCCTTATGTCGCCAGCGATGATAAAGAAGCTCGCAGCTGTGGAAATAACTAAGGCTGAACTCTATGACAATGACGGCTTCCCGCTTGAAGGCGGCGTGATGGACCCGAGACTCGGTGTAATAGACCCCGGCCTGCGCTGCCGCACATGCGGGCTAACCATGGGTTCGTGTTTCGGCCATTTCGGATATGTCGAGCTTGTGCGACCGGTCATACATGTGTTGTACTCAAAACTCATTCATAAGATATTGCGCATGACTTGTCATTCCTGCGGCCGTGTTATTGCAACGAGCCCGACTGCCAGCGTAAAGAAATGCGGCTATTGCGGTGCCGAGAACAAGCCCGTACGGTTCGAGAAACCGTATACATTCTATGATGGTGAGACACAGCTCACACCCACCGATATCAGAGCCATACTGGAAAAGATTCCAGACAGCGACCTGCCGGCGCTTGGTATTTCTGGCGGGAGACCAGAATGGCTCATAATCACGCTCCTTCCAATACCGCCCGTAATAATGCGGCCATCAATAACGCTCGAAACAGGTGAACGCTCCGAGGATGACCTCACACACAAGATGGTCGATATAATCAGAATAAATCAGAGGCTCAAGGAGAACATTGAAATAGGAGCTCCTGACTTCATCATCAGCGACATGTGGGAGCTACTACAATATCATGTTGCAACATTCTATGACAACGAATTGTCGGGCATACCTGCGGCCCGCCATCGTTCGGGCAGACCGCTGAAGACGCTGGCTGACAGACTAAAATCAAAAGAGGGCCGCTTCAGGCAGAACCTTGCCGGCAAGCGCGTCAACTTCAGTGCGCGAACAGTCATATCACCCGATCCTTGCATAAGCATAAATGAGGTTGGTGTGCCACTCGTGATAGCAAAGGAGCTCACTATACCAGTTACTGTAACGGAAAACAACATCGAGGCTGTCCGTGCGCTCATAATGAACACGCCTGCATGGCCTTCTGTGAACTACATAATAAGGCCAGACGGCAAGAAGAAGAAGGTGGCACCAGACAATAAGGAAGAAATCTCGAAGGAGATTGCACCCGGTTACATAGTTGAACGGCACCTGCAGAATAACGATATTGTGCTGTTCAACCGACAACCATCACTGCATCGCATGTCTATAATGGCACATCGCGTACGTGTTACGCCGTGGCGTACATTCACGCTCAACGTCTCGGTTGTCGCGCCGTATAACGCAGACTTCGATGGCGATGAGATGAACCTGCACGTGCTCCAAACCGAGGAGGCACGGGCCGAGGCCAGCCTACTCATGGAAGTTCAGAAACACATTCGTTCGCCGCGCTTTGGCGGTCCGATAATCGGTTGCGAACAGGATCATATCAGCGGCTGCTACATTTTGACTGCAGACGACACCGTTGTACCGCGCGAAACAGCATTCTGTCTGTTATCTGAAATAGGCGTTGTCGCTGACTTGCCTGCCAAAAAGACGATCACAGGCAAGGAGCTGTTCAGCGAACTGCTACCAAAGGGGTTGAACATAGAGTTCAAGTCAAAGGCGGGCAACAAAGTAATCATCAGGGATGGGAAACTTATTGAAGGCCGGATAGACACGAAGGCTATAGGCAGGGAAACAGGAAAACTGATAGATGTAATTGAAAAGGAATACGGACCTGATGAAGCGCACAAGTTTATAGACAGGGTTTCATTGCTAGGAATCAAATGGCTGGAACGCACCGGCTTCACTATAGGTCTCGATGACATAGAACTACCACCCGATGCCACAGACGCAATAAAGGCGAGAATCGCAGAGGCTGAAGCTGCTGTAAACAGCCTTATAGAAAACTACAGGGCAGGAAAGATAGACCTGCTTGCAGGTCTCAGCGCCAGTCAGAGCCTCGAGCGCCATATTCTCAAAGTACTCGCCAAGGAGAGCGTCGAGGACATAGGCAAAATAGTCAACAATGCATTCAAGGATAATTGCGCGATAAGAATGGCACGGTCAGGCGCCAGGGGTAGTATGACACATATCATCCAGCTTTCGGCGGTCGTCGGCCAAGCACGCATGCTTGGTGAGCGCATCCACAGAGGCTATCGTGGCAGGACACTCTCTCATTTCGCTGTGGGCGATCTGTCGCCAGCGGCGCACGGCTTTATAGTTCACGGTTTCAAAACCGGCCTGTCGCCATTCGAATTTTTCTTCGATGCGATCTCTGGCAGGGAGAGTCTCATGGATAAATCACTACGCACAAGGCACAGCGGCTATCTCGAACGCAGGCTTATGAACGCGTTGCAGGACCTTAAGATAGAATATGATGGTACCATCCGTGATAATCGCAATGTTATAATACAGTTCGTGCCGGGCGAGGATATGATAGATCCAGCAAAGTCTGACTGGGGCACCCTCGATGTGAGGGCAATAGTTCAATCGGTGTTGAGATGACAAACATAGAGTTACCACCAAAGCTTGCAGAGAGCTTCAAGGCTGCATGCCGCGAGTTCAAGCTTACAGAGAGTCAGAAGAAGCGTGCACTCGAGCGCGTGTTAGAACTTTATAAAAAATCATGTTTCGAACCAGGCGAGGCTGTTGGGGTCATAGCGGCACAGTCCATATCGGAACCAGGAACTCAGCTCACAATGCGTACTTACCACGTGGCAGGTGCTGCCCAGATAGAGCTGAAACTTGGTCTGCCGCGCCTCATCGAGATTTTCGACGCCAGGCGGATACCATCGACGCCCATGATGACCATTTACCTACAAAGCAGATGGAATACAAAAGATAAAGCAATCGAACTGGCCGAAGATATACGTGAAGTGAAACTGCGCGACATTGTTGCTACGCCTGCAATAGACCTCCTCAATATGACGATTGAGATGCCATTCGACGAGACAATGATAAAATCAAAGCGTGTAAAGGTCAATGACGTCATAGCTATCCTGAAGGAATCATTCAAAGGTGTAAGCATACGCACCAAGGGCACAGGCATAGTTATTGCACCAAAGGAAACTGTCACCGTAAAGGAGCTTCAGAAACTCAAAGCCAAATTGCTGGACGCACACATAAAAGGCGTAACGGG
>JAHLMS010000013.1:0-8100 GCA_018920245.1 Candidatus Aenigmatarchaeota archaeon | reverse complement strand
AGCAGGTCATCGTCAACCAGAAAGAGACAGACTGGGTGCTCAACACAGTGGGCTCAAACCTCGCGAAGATACTAACGATACCGGGCGTTGATGCCACGCGCACTACGACCAACAACATCCATGAAATTGCCAAAGTGCTCGGCATAGAGGCTGCGCGCATGGCAATAATCGAGGAAGCCATGTCTACGATGCAGGCCGGAGGCCTGGAGGTAGACGTGCGCCACGTCATGCTCGTGGCTGATGTTATGACAGCCGACGGTGAGGTACGTGCGATTGGAAGGTATGGCGTAGCCGGCATGAAGGGTTCGGTTCTGGCAAGGGCCAACTTCGAGGAGACCATCAAGCATCTAACCAAGGCCGCCGCGACAGCAGAGGAGGACAGACTTGAGAGCGTCGTCGAAAATGTCATGATCAATCAGGTCGTGCCTGTCGGCACAGGGATGTTCGAACTCATATTCAAGCCGAAGACAAAGGAGGCAAGCTCATGAGCGTGGAACAATTGCGCGAAGCTGTATCTGCGCGAAAGGCGCTTCTCGGAAGCAGGTCCGTGCTGCGTGCTGTCAGAATGGGCTCGGTAAAATCTGTAATAATAGCCACGAACTGTCCAGCACCTGTGGCAGCAGACATCCAGAAATATGCAAAAATGGCAGGCATCACTGTCGAACAATTCGATGGCACAGGCAAACAACTCGGGACACTGTGCGGCAAACCGTTCTCGATAGCTGTCGCTGCCATACGCGGGTGATTAATTGCTACGCGAATTCGACAACGAAACGATACTGGCGATAAACGAGTTCGAAAGGTTGACGGGCACCGAGGTGCGCGACTGCATACTCAATGATACAATCTATTTCCTTGTCAATACAGGCAAGGCCGCGCTGGCAATTGGCAAAGGTGGTAGTGCTGTCCGTGAGGCTGAAACGCGGCTAAAACGGTCAATACGAATATATGAATGGGACCCCAATGTCGAAAATTTCATAAAGAACATGATACCGAGCGCGCAGAAAATAACAGTAAACGGTGATACGGCGACAGTTGTAATACCAGCAAAAGACAAGGGTATTGTGATAGGGAAGGCCGGTGCCAACATAAAGGCCATCAAGGAACTACTTGTTCGTAACAGCGAGCTTAAGGAACTCCGCATTCTCTAGTGCATTAGAATTGGGCCCAAGAAATCATAGAATATAATGTAGAGAACTATAATGCCGATTGCACGCGCAAGCTGTTTTCCATACTTCTTCGATATCTTTTCCGAGAGTGCCTGCACCATCAGGCCGCCGTCCAGTGCCGGTATCGGTAGTATGTTGAAGAGTCCTATCGCGAAGTTGAACAGCCACAGCATCGTTAACAGCGGTGCGACTACCGAAAGAAAGAATACAACGTCAATTCGCATGTTTGGCGTGTATATGGTACCCATATAGGTTGTATTACCAAACATTCCGAGCGTGACTAAATAGCTCTGCTCTGCAGAGCTGAAATTGAGCGTCGTGCCTGGGGGCGGCGAACCAATTTCATCAAAAAAATAACCGCGGCCTGCCAAATATTCTGAGTAAGTGGCCTTTATCGGTGTACCATTGACTGAGTACAGAACTGTTCCTGCTTTCATGCCCGCAAGGCCTGCAGGGCTCGTCGCGTTCACATCTATCAATGTTATGCCTGGAGCAACGACTGCTGGCCAAACTACGTATGACGTCAGTAGAAATATTGCGCCGGCCACTATGAAGTTGGCGAAACTTCCTGCCGCATAAACACGTAACCTGCTGAGTAATGGTGCGCGTCTCAACTGGCGCTCATCAGGTTCCACGAAAGCGCCTGGGAATATGGCGAACAGCAACAGTCCTACAGACTTGAGCCTAAGGTTCTCTGCCCTTGTGATTATTCCGTGGAACAGTTCGTGAGGCACCAATACAGCGAATATTATCAGCAACCAGAACCAAAAAGGAATCAATATATAGCCCGGGCCTGTTGCACCTACCGGACTGGGTGTGGGCAAAATTAGCTGAAAGGCAGGCGCCCGTATTATGCCTGTTGTGACGCCCATTGCCATATTCAACAACAACCACATTCCATATGCCATGGCGACAAAGCATGCGGCGATACCTATTGTGGAAATTAGTTTCCAACCGCGCAACCACCTCGTTGCAATGTTTCCTATAAACGACTTGAAACGTTCTGTTCGGCGCATAAACAGCACGCCATAATGCCACTCAATATTGGCACGGTCGCGCCATATCAGATAGGCAATAGCCGTAACAAACATGACCACTGAGAGCAGATAGAGGTCGAACATGAAACCTTATATTGCAACCATGCATAAAAAACAGCATGCCGGAGGATGTTTTCTGGGTAGATAAGGTAGCCAAGCAGGTCATAGCTCGCGAGGCTGAGCTGAACCGCGGTACGCGCACGTTCAGAACGGAAATGGGTCTGGGTGCCAGCGGGATACCCCATGTGGGCTCGGTGGGTGATGGCGTACGCTCCTATGTGGTTAATCTGGGGTTGAAAAATCTCGGCGTGAGTAGCGAACTGATAGCCTTCATGGACGATCTCGACGGCCTGCGAAAGGTGCCTATAGGTTTTCCAGCCGAGCTTGAAACTCAAATAGGCAAGCCTGTTGCAAACATATTAGATCCGTTCGGCTGCCACAGCTCATTCGGACAACACACATCAGCACTGATATTAGAAGCTTTCGAAAAGTTGGGTGTCCAGTTCACACTCAAACGCGCAAGTGAGGAATATCCTAAAGGCACGCTGGACAAGGAAGTGACCGATATCCTCAACGACTGGAGGAGGGTTGGAAAAATAATCATGGATATGACTGGTCAGGACAAATACATGAAACAGCTGCCGTTCATGCCGTTCTGCGAAAAATGCGGTCGTGTTTATACCACGGTGGCGACCGCATTCGATGGGGAAAAAATAAAATACAGCTGTACCGGCGAATTTATAGGCAAAGGTTCGAGAGGGCAGGAATTAACCATCAAGGGTTGCGGCTGGTCCGGTGAGGCTGGAATCCGTGAGGGCAAACTTGCATGGAAGGTCGACTTCGCTGCGCGATGGCGCGCACTTAGGATAAATTATGAGGCTTACGGCAAGGATATAATGGACTCTGTAAAAGTGAATGATGAGATATGCCGAACCGTGCTGAAATGGGAACCGCCACTTCATTCCATGTACGAGCTCTTCACGGAGCGTGGGGGGAAAAAGATCTCAAAGAGTGTAGGCAATGTGTTCACGCCGCAAATTTGGCTTAAGTATGCAAGCCCTGAAAGCATGCGCCTCCTTTTCCTGAAAAAGCTCGGAAAAACGCGCGTGGTCGATATCGATGCCATACCCGCCTACGTTGAGGAGCTCGACAAGATCACGAAGGTCTACTTCGGAGATATTAAAATTGCCAATGAACGTGAGCTCGCACATATACGGCGCCTGTACGAATATGTACACTTCCTCCGGCCACCTCCGAGCAAGCCACTGATGGTACCCTACAGCGTTCTCATCAGTTTGCTCAAGATCGTTCCTGAAGTGGATGTCGTTAAGACAATTCTCACCAAAACAGGGCACCTGCCTAAAACCATGTCAAAAACAGAAGAGGCATCAATAATCGAACGCATAAATCAGGCCAAGGCATGGGTCACGGATGCCGGCTTGTTGAAAACAACAGAAGTGAAACTCACGGAGACTCAAAAAAAGGTTGTTTCAAAACTTGTGAAAGAACTGAAGAAAGAGTGGGACGAGAAGGCTTTAGAAAGCCGTCTGTATTCGCTAGCACGGGAATTCGAAATGGAACCGAAGGAGCTCTTCCGCACAATATACATGATACTTTTAGGGAGCCCAGTAGGGCCCAGGCTTGCGATGCTCATCCTTGCCATAGGTAAAGAGAATGTTGCATCAAGACTTTGTGCGCATCTCTAACGGCCGAACCTCCTGTTCGTTTTTTTGTAATCTCTGAGTATGCGCTCAAACTCCGCGCGAGAAAAATCTGGCCACAGTGTATTCGAAAAGTATATCTCGGCATATGCGGCCTGAAACAACAAAAAATTGGATAGTCTGTGTTCGCCGCCGGTACGTATGATTATGTCGACTGGTCGTGTGATCATGAGCGCCTTGTTGAAGAGCTCAGGAACAAGCGGTAGCTTGGAGACGCCGGCTTTGACCACCTTCTTGACAGCGTTGACAATCTCGTACTGGCTTCCATAGGCTAGGAGAATGTTGAGCACACTACCCGTGTAGTGACGTGTGGCTCTCATCACTTCCCTTGCAGCTTCACGAACATCTGGTCTCCATGTAGCAGAATTTCCTATTATGTTCACACGCACCTTTCGTTTTCTCGTTTCCGGTGAGTTCGCAATCTCTCTAAAATGGTCACGATAAATGTTCCAGAGCCTTGAGAGTTCGCCGCCGTCGCGCTGCAGATTCTCGGTAGAAAGAGCATAAACAGTGAGAGTCTTTATCTCTGGGTGTTTCTCGCACCATTTGGCAACCTCTCGCAACTTGCGCGCACCGGCCACATGGCCGTACCATTCTGGTTTGCCATGTTTTTTCGCCCATCGCCTGTTACCATCTGGAATGATTGCCAAGTGTATGTCCTGCACCGGTTTCACCATAATCTATTTATAACATCCTAATGTTTATAAAAAGCATGAAAAAGGTCTTCCAAGTGCTGGATGATGCGAAGGAAGAACATGCGAAGCTGCAGGCTGCGCTAGATGAGGGTGAGGTCTCAGCAGACCTGCTGGCTGGCTGGATCGGCGCCGAACTGGACTTGCTGACAGAGATTATTAAAAAAGTGGAAGAGCTTGAGGAGCGGCTCGACCTGATGAAGAAACGCTTCTGAAAAGGAAAACTGCGTTTCTCCATCTTCATAAGAACTACGTCTCTTTTTATTTTAGAAATTAATGGTGCGGGAGGCAGGATTTGAACCTGCGAAGGGAATGGCCGCCCTTCCGTGAACGCTTTTCGCGCAGCGAAAAGGGTTCTAACCCACAAGGTCCTCAACCTTGCACCTAGGGTCCATGACGGCCTTCGGCCGAGTGTTAGACCTGGCTTGGCGACTCCCGCGTTAGAGAATTATTTCCCGAAATATAAAAAGCTGTCAAACAGCCTTGAGGTGTTCTGGATTGGCAATAATCGTCTTTGGCTTCCCACAGTCTGTAATTTGTATAATATAGGCACGTCCACGCCTGCCCTTAACTGTTCCTGTAAGGCCTTGAAAGCGCTTGAATGGTTGGCCTCGTGGGCTGCCGGATTCAATATCGATGGCTACACGGCTACCTTCCTTGAACTCACGCACGAAAGCATTAACCGTCATGCGCGTACTCTTCCTGAATTTTTCCCGCGTGCGCCTGCGGGGGCCGTGAGATTTTACAACCATACCAACCAGCAGTAATTTATACAATGAATCAACATTTAAAAACCTATGCAAACGGTCCTAGGATTAACAGGCTTGGCTGGCTGCGGCAAATCTACCGTGGCCAATTATTTGAAGAGCAAGTACGGTTTCGAGTTCCTGGTCTTTTCTGATGTTCTCAAGGAAGAGGCCAAGAGACGCGGCCTGCTCACAGGAAAGGAAAGCCTAGAGGAGAGCAAACGTATATTGTCAATGCTAGGTGAGAACTTGCGAAAGGAAACTGGCAACAACGCAATACTTGCGGTGAAAGTCATAGAAAGAATAAAATCAATGGGTTTGGAGAAGGTTGTTGTGGACGGTTTCCGCTCGCCTGCCGAAGTTGAACTGTTCAGAAAAGAGTTCCCGAGCTTCAAGCTATTCAATGTGTTTGCTCCTGCGGAAGTTCGCTTCAAGAGAAGGCAACTTGAGGACCACACGCTGACCCGCGCCGATTTTGAATCACGCGATAAAGAGGATATAGAGAAGAAGGGGTTGGATGTTGTAATAAAAATGGCGGACTTTACTCTGAACAATAGCTCAGACTATCGTTCATTGTTCTTGCAGATTGATCATCTGATGAGAAATGTTCTCTAATTTTTCTGACCATCCTGTGATGGATACTGCTGTATTTCATTTGACAGCACAACAAGCTCGACACCGGCATCCTTCAAGAACTGCCTTGAAATCTCATCATCCTTGTAGCGCCTCTCACAGACCACACGCTTTATACCTGCGCTGATGATTGCCTTCGTGCAGTCCAAACATGGTGTCATCCTACAATAGAGTGTCGAACCGTTCACCGAGACGCCATGCAATGCAGCCTGGATAATGGCATTCATCTCGGCATGCGTTGTGCGCACGCAATTCTGGGTCTTGGTGCCGTCGGGCTTTATCGATTCCTTGAAAAGATGTCCAACCTCATCGCAGTGCGGAAGGCCCCTTGGTGCGCCCACATATCCTGTACAGATTATACGCTTATCCTTGACTATGACTGCACCTGACCTACCGCGGTCGCATGTCGCGCGTGTTGCCACTGCACGCATGATTTCGAGAAAATATGTATCCCAGTCAGGTCTGACATGGTTTTCTGGCATGGAAAAACATGAACACTTAGACTTATAAAATTATCAGATTTTTATCCGACCTATGTTGACCACATCGAGCTGCTTGCAGACCGCTTTCCTGCCAAGCACCTCAGAAACGGAAGGCCTTGTCCTACCGTTGTCGCCTGAGATTAGCTCCTTTATGTAAAGCCCTGAACTGCCTGTCACGAACATCTCGAAACTCTTTTTGTTCACGAACTTCCATTTAATGGCTTTGACCTCGCGCTTACGAAGCAATTCAGCGCGGCGGTGCAGCACACGCTCTGGTGTGCGCTGATGAATCGTGCCGACAAGTTTCTTGAGGTTCTTCAGTTCCGATTTTTTCACTGCCTTGTCCAAAACGACCAATACGCGATAGCTCTTGTCGGGCGAAGCCTCCTTGAGCTTCCTAGCAGTATCCATATTTGAACACATAAGCGATTTGACAAGAACTTTTTTCGATGAGTTGATTTGTTTGATGATTTTTTTATAGTCTATCGCCCTTTTCTTGGGTTTTAAAATTTCGAGTACGAATGGTCTCCAAGCCAAGCATCGCGCATCAACGTCCTCTCTGCCAGCAGCATGTATCCTATGGGCTTTGCCTTTCGTGGCAGCCATCACTGGCTTTGCTATGATATCCTGCACGCTAGTCTTGTAATAAGGGCGCCAGCTGGCCTGTGGTATGCCTCGAACGAGCTTCTTGTAATAGCCAAAAATGTAAAGCGGGTTGACATTCAGTTTCGCGCGGCCAGTCTGAAGGTTCACAAGCACAGCAATATCTGGTTTTTTCAGGTCCGCGCGCTTGCCTGTGAGCTTTTCCAACCGCTTCCCAATCTCCCTGTTTATCTCAGCCCGCAACGGCTCGGCTGTTTCGATGCCAACTGCTTCCCACAGTATCTCTTCGCGCTCAAGTAGTTTGCGCGAAACAATAGTTCCGACAAGGAATGTGTTGAAATCATAATCCTTAAGCTGCTTCGCCACCCTTTCGGCTAGGCTGTCGAGGCGTGTGAACAGGCCGTCACATACCCAGCAATTGCCGGGCTTTGTTATGGCTTTCTCGAAATCCTTGTTCTGGCGGAATTTGTAGCCAAAAAAATTTGATGGTTCAACTTCAAGCTCTTGACCAGCATCGATTGCCATAGCAAGCGCGTTGCGCAAAATACGGCCCCGTTCCGCGTTTGTAAATCCAGACAACAACTGGCCGAACTGACGCCCGACACAGGAATCGCATACATAGTGCTTGGCCATTATCCTGGCTATGCGTTCGGTCAACATCTAACCGAGCCCCCTGAACCGCTTGGCGAGCGTGGCAAATAGTCCGCGTTTCATCCCTCCACCGGTCAGCATCTTAGTCATTTTCTTGATCTGAGTGTAATATTTCAGCAACTCACGAACATCAGCTTCTGTTGTGCCTGAACCTTTCGCAATACGCTTTATTCGAGAACTGTCAATGATATCAGGGTCCGCCTTCTCCGCCTTAGTCATAGATTCTATCATATACTTCCATTTTTTCATCTTACCTTCCATGACAGATGGGTCAAACTCTTTCGGCAACTTCATCATTCCCATGCCGGGCATGGACTCGAGCACACTTTTAAGCGGTCCCATCTTCTGCATAGCTTTAATCTGTTC
>JAHLMS010000012.1 GCA_018920245.1 Candidatus Aenigmatarchaeota archaeon | reverse complement strand
TTCAAACCTAACCAAAGGCGCGAATTGGATCAATTATACACTTAGCCTCACAAATCTGACGGTGTATAACGGTACAACCAATACATCGACCTTTACAATCACGCTGAACACAAGCAACACAGCTAACAGCCAAGGCATATACAGTGGTTGGGCCCTCATCCATACAACCAACGGATATCCTTACAGGGCATTCAAGCTAGGTCTCTTCGTAAACCTTGTTGGAGAGCTAAATGTTACTGTCAACAACGTCACCAACGCTACAGACGGTTCATCCATTACCTTGCCTGGTGTGAACATAACGTTGAACGTAACACCGCGCTACCTCAACGGCAATCTCATATCGAACCTCACATCCACCTCTAGCTGGCTTGTCTGGGCAACACCAAACTCGAATGCCAGCCTTGTCAACCAGAGCTTGAAAACCATAAACCTTACTGTGATAAACGTCACGAACGACACGAGTCTGAACTATTACATCAATGCTACCATACCATCGTACGCGCTCGGAGGCAACTACACCGTATATGCCTTCGTCAAGGACATAAACACAGCCAACATGAGCAGCGGTGTCGGTAGCTTCAGCAATTTGACCGTCAATGAGACGGCGCTGTCGTTGCGTTCCTCAAGCTATTCCACACAGCCGCCATGTGATGGCCTTTCAGGAATAACCATTATACCTATCGGAACCGCTTTTTATTGTGGTTATAACGTTACGAACTACGGTTTTATCAACGGTACGGACGTCACAGTGACCAGGAGCGTTAGCGGCTGTAGCAAGCTCGATAGCTTGCCGGATACAATAAATCTCGGCAACATAACTCCCGGTGGCTCCAATACCACTAGCACGAACACGACCACGACATGGTATTTCAACGCATCATCAACAGGCATATGCACCATAAATGTGACAGCAGTAGCCAGCGGAACCAGATGGGACAGGCAGAGCTTGACGGTCATATTTAATGTTACTTCAGGCAGTGGTGGTAGCGGTGATGGCGCGGGCCAGCCAAACGTTACGATTAACACCACAAAAGGCCTTGATATAACGAGCTGGCCGAACGAGACATATGTCTATCAGGGCGGTTCAGCATCCGCAACTATTACTGTCAAGAACACTGGGGCGTTATCTATAAGCGATGTGCGGCTCAACGTCACGGGCATAGATGATGACTGGTACTCAGTAAGTCCTGTGAACATGAGCCTGAACAGGAACCAGGAGAAGAGCTTCATAGTAACTTTCAACGTCCCCAACAATGCATCAGTTGGAAATTACAGCATCGTGTACACGGCATGGGCCAAAGATGTGAGCAACCCGAAGGTGTCAAAGCTCATAGTGTACCCAAGCAACGCTACCCAGGCCCAGATAAACATAAGTCTCGAGAACTACACGTCCAAGTACAATGAACTGTTGGCAATGCTCAACATGAGCAATGTGACAGGAAACAAGACAGAGGCTGCACAAAAGCTCGCTGATGCCAAAATCCTGATTGAACAGGCACAGGCCGCCATCAATGCGGGTGACTGGTTGACTGCCAATGAGTTGTTGGACAAGATAGAGGTCGCACTATTGGCTGCTGAGACAGCGCTCAAAACAAAGGTCGTAAAACAAATAGTAATAAACATACCATGGATGTGGGTCGGTATTATCGCGGCTGTGGCATGCATTGTCGGTGCTGCGTTTTATCTTATGCGGCTGCGAAAACCCGGATACTATCCAGAGCTTGGATACCGTGCATCGCCTCCCGCAGGTACATTCTTCGACCGCATAAGGAATGCCATGCAGAGATTAAAAGAAAAATTCAGGAGAAGGCAGGTCTATTCTGCATGAAAATTCATTTTTCTATGCACAGTTTGCAGCCATCCAGCCCTGCCAGCACTTGCCTATGACCTTCGCATAGCAGACCACGTGAGCGCGCTATGCGACATACATTGCACAGCAGTCCATGCATCGTCACGGAGTCTGTATCGCTTTCAACAAGCTTTTTTGAGAACTTCTGTATCTCAGCAGTTATTGCGGCGTCCTTTGAGATCTTCTGTACCTTCCAGCCGCGCAGCTCGCGTGTATACTGCGATATTGCAGCCTGAGTGACACCAAGTTTCGCTGCTGCCTTGGCCTGTGTGAGGCCGGACTTTATTAGCTCGCCTGCCAACAATGCGCGCACGCCGGGTAGGATTTCCTTGACAACGAGCTCACAATAGGGTTTCACCATAGCAGCAATATAACGGTGTTATATTTAAAGATATCTTTAAATAATGTTGATAGATATGTATACATATATGTCTGTTTACAGATATAGTGATATAGACTTAGGCATACTGCAGATGCAGGTGTTGTGGCTACTCGGGCGCAAGTCGGCGCATGGCTACGAACTGATAAAGCAGCTGAATGCCATAAAATCTACTAAGGTCACCGCGGGCGTGCTCTATCCTGTGCTGGCCAGGCTTGAAAAGATGCGACTGATAAAGTCGCGTGTGACAGGAAGAAAGAAGGTGTACCATCTTACACCAGCTGGTCGCAGGGTGATGACGCGTTCATGCACAGAGTTCTGCAGAACGTTCGAAGGCATATTCAGGCAGTACGTTTGTGAGAGGTGTCGGTGATGACAATTTATCTTGATAATGCTGCCACTACAGCGGTCGACCCGCGTGTGCTTAAGGCGATGCAGCCATATTTCTCCAAACATTTTGGTAATGCGTCCAGCCTGCACGGCTTCGGTCAGCGCGCCAGGGCTGCGCTCGAGGATGCGCGTGAAAAGGTGGCAGCACTGATAGACTCGAAACCCGAGGAAATAATCTTCACTTCAGGGGGCACAGAGAGCAACAACCTGGCAATAAAGGGTCTTGCTTGGGCCCATCCGAACAAGAAACATATAATAATTTCTGCTATAGAGCATCATGCTGTAATGGAGCCGTGCGAATGGTTGAGAAAGCATGGCTATGATATAACCGTTCTGCCTGTTGACAGTTATGGCCTTGTAGATCCAAAGGCTGTCGAGCGCGCAATACGGCCCGACACACTCATGGTTTCCATAATGCATGCGAACAACGAAATCGGCACCATAGAACCGATTGAAAGGATCGGAGCGATATGCCGTGCGAAGGACGTGTTTTTCCACACTGATGCAGTACAGAGCTTCGGCAAGATTCCGATAGATGTCGATGCTATGCATATCGATCTGCTGTCTGCGAGCTCGCACAAGATTCACGGGCCCAAGGGCGTTGGCTGTTTGTATGTGCGCAAGGGCATCAGCCTTGTACCACTCGCGCACGGCGGCGGCCATGAACGCGGCTTGCGTTCCGGTACTGAGAATGTCGCAGGCATAGTAGGTTTTGGCGAGGCTGCAGCGATTGCGAAAAAGGAGATGGCTGCAGACGCAAAGCGGCTGACGGCGTTGCGCGACCGGTTGATAAAAGAAACATTAAAAATCCAGGACAGCTGGCTCAACGGCCATCCGCGACAGCGGTTGCCTGGTAATGCCAACTTCGGCTTCCGCTACATTGAAGGCGAGGCGCTTGTGCTACAGCTGGACATGCATGGAATAGCGGTCAGCACAGGAAGCGCATGTTCTTCAAAGTCACTCGAGCCGTCCCATGTACTCCTTGCGCTAGGACTAAGACATGAGGAGGCGCACGGCTCGTTGCGCGTATCGCTCGGAAAGTTCAACACGCGGGCAGATATTGATGCGCTGCTGAAGGTCCTGCCACAAACTGTTGAAAGATTACGAGAGATATCACCATTCAAGAGGAAATACAAATGACACATATCTACACCAAGAAGGTGCTAGCCCATTTCAAGCACCCTCATAACATGGGTCGGATCGCAAAGCCAGATGGTGTTGGTCGCGTGGGTAACCCGAAATGTGGGGACGTAATGTGGTTGTACCTGAAAATCGGCAAGAACAAACAAGGAAAAGAAATTATAAAGGATGTGAAGTTCGAGACCTTCGGTTGTGTTGCTGCGATAGCGACATCAAGCATGATAACTGACCTTGTAAAAGGCAAAACAATAGAATATGCGCTAGGTGTGACAAAGGAAAAGATAGTGAAAGGTCTAGGCGGCCTGCCACCGATAAAAATACACTGCTCGTTACTCGCGACGGATGCGCTTCACGAAGCCATATACAACTATCTTAAAAAACAAGGGTTGCGTGTGCCTGCACAGCTTGCGAAAACACATGAGCGGATAGTGAAGGAAACAAAGGTTGCTGAACGCATCGGTGAGCATTTGGGCGAGCATCTCCATTGAGTCGGTTTTCATGGCAAAGAAAGTGAAAATCAAAAAAGCGTTGGTCACTGCTAACATGAGCATAGGCGACGTTATAAGCAAGTATCCCGAGTCCGCTGAGATAATGTTGAAATGGGGCCTGCACTGCATCGGTTGCCATGTAGCAGCATGGGAGTCAATAGAACAGGGTGCGGCAGCGCACGGCCTGAACAAGGCGCAGATTGCAAAGATGGTCGCAGAGATAAATGCAGCGATTGTCAAGCGCAAACACTAGTTGTTTAAATAGTCTGTCAACTTAATCCGGGCTATGCCAAAGAAAAAGGTCATCGTGCTGGTCAGCGGTGGTATTGATAGTCCTGTTGCTGCAGCGCTACTTGCGAAGAAATATGAGATTGTGCCGCTGCACTTCAGTCACTATCCTTTCTACTGCAAGGGCTCGTTCGAGCGCGCTATGAAAGTGCTAGCATCTCTTAAGGAAAAGACAGGGTTCAAAGAGGTTATCATTGTTCCTTGGGCTCCTGTGCTCAAGGCCGTGCTCGAGAAGGGCTACCGTGATTACATATGTGTGCTCTGTCGAGCCGCGATGTTCAGGGCTGCTGGACAGATTGCTAAAAAGGAGGGTGCCATCGCGATCGCGACAGGAGAGGCGCTAGCGCAGAAGGCCAGTCAGACGCTCGCAAACATGGCTGTGACAAGCATTGCTACTGATGTGCAGATATTCAGGCCCTTGCTCGGGATGGACAAGTCTGAGATAGAGGCGCTTTCGAAACGATTCGGGCTTTGGACCACAGAGCATGTTGGTTGTTGCACAGCAACTCCTGAGAAGCCAAAAACAAGGGCAAAGGCGTTGGTGCTTGAAAAGCAATGGGAAAAGCTAGGCTTCGATGAAATAATAAAAACCGTGGTTTCAAAGATGCAGAAGCTGAAGGATCTTGACAAAGCAGAGATATCATACATTCTCGAAAAGCTCAGGAAATAACTATATATCAAACCTCTCCGATATGAATACCATGGCGGACAAAATGTTCGATATCGTAATAATCGGTGGTGGGCCAGCAGGCTTGACTGCCGCCATTTATGCCGCCCGTTTCAAGATGAGTGCAGTTGTTCTTGCAAAAATGCCGGGCGGATTGCTGACGAGTGCGCATCTCATAGAGAACTGGCCTGGATTCGAATCGATAACCGGCATTGATCTGATGAAAAGGATACAGGACCATGTGGAAAAGCTCGGCGTCAAGGTGCTCATTGAGGATGTAATTGACATCAACAAGAGCAAGGAAGGTTTTAAGGTGCGCACCGAGGGAAAAACATATGACGCTAGGACAATACTCTTCGCAACAGGCACCGAGCGCCGCAGACTCGGCGTACGGGGAGAAAGCGATTTTCTCGGAAAAGGTGTTAGCTATTGTGCTGTGTGCGATGGGCCCTTCTTCAAGGAAAAAACAGTAGCTGTTGTAGGCGGATCTGACGCTGCCGCAAAGGAGGCCCTACTCCTGACACGATGGGCTAAAAAAGTTTATATCATATATCGGAAGCAGGAGATTAGGCCAGAACCGGCGACGGCAGATGCTGTCAAAGCCAACAAGAAGATTGAGATAGTGGCAAATGCAAATGTGACAGAAATTATGGGAAAGAGATTTGTAGAGGCTGTGCAGCTCGACAATGGGAAAAAACTGTCGGTTGATGGGGTCTTTATAGAAATAGGAGGAAACCCGATATCAGCCATGGCCAAAAAACTTGGCGTTTCGTTGAATGACCGCGGAGAGATCGTCACGGACAAGGACGGCCGCACAAATGTTCCTGGCATTTATGCTGCTGGTGATGTCACGAACAGAACCTACAAGCAGGCGCTGATGGCAGCTGCCGAGGGCGCATCTGCAATATTCAGCGCATACAGATTCATGAAAGAGGGAAAGGAATAAATGCCGAAAGTAAGGATTTACACGACCACAAGTTGTCCATACTGCACAATGGCTAAAGACTTTCTGAAAAAGAACAAGGTGTTGTTTGAAGAAATAAATATAGAGAAGGATCATAAACTCGCGCGTGAGATAGTCGAAAAGACAGGACAAACCGGAGTGCCTGTAATAGAAATTGATGGTAAGATAATACTCGGCTTTGACAAGGCCGCATTGAAAAAGGCGTTGAAAATAAAGTGAGGTGTTTCGATGGTTTTTGTCAAGGTTGCAGCTGTGAGTGACATACCGATTGGAAAGATGCTTGGTGTAAAGGCAAAAGGCAAAGCCATACTGATTGCAAACATAGGTGGAAAGCTGCATGCGATGGCTGATACCTGCACACACGCCAGTTGCGGGCTGTCACGAGGTGAAATCGAGGGTGCGGTTGTTACATGCCCCTGCCATGGTAGCAGATTTGATGTGCGAGACGGAAAGGTGCTGGAAGGCCCGGCGAAACTGCCAGCGCGCGTCTTCGATGTAAAGGTAGACGGTAAGAGTATTCTCGTAAATGTATGAAATTAAAGTACCTCAGCAGGTTCGCACGTGCATCGCTCGACGCTCAGACCGCAACCGCTGCACTTGCCTGCGATGACGTCGCGATCGCATTTTGTGCATGTTGTCATCTCGCGCGCAGTGCCTTTCTCAAACTCTGGTTCATCTTGCATGATTATGATTTTCATTCGGGCAATATAAGCTTTATAAAGATTATGAATCTATTCACAATAGGCGATATACACGGCAGACGAAATTTCTAAAGAAGTGCCAAAGGAGACTTCCAAGGCAGTTGAAGCGGCAAAACCCACAATATGGATAGCCACCACTGTAATCCTTGCGGTCGCGCTTGTCGCTTTCGTGGCCGGTAGCGGCATAACAGGCAATTTTCTCGTCAACAATGATGGGACAGCCGTTGCCAACAAGGCTATCGCATTCATCAATAAGAACCTATTGTCAGGCAACACCACCGCGCATCTTATCAATGTTACAGAGAAGAACGGGCTCTGGTTTATGACATTTGATATTGGTGGGCAGAAGTATACTGCCTATCTTACTAAGGATGGCAGCACGCTTTTCCCACAGGGCATAGAACTCAAGGAGGAACCAACGGGCGAAACGGGTGAATTCGATGCACCTGATGCGGACAGGCCAACTGCGCAGCTTTTTGTGATGTCTTTCTGTCCGTATGGCATAGCCGCAGAGAAAGCTATGCTGCCTGTTGTGGACCTGTTGGGGGATGCTGCAAGCATAGAACCGCATTTCATAGTTCAGGTCATGAACAAGACTGAGGCCGAGGCGATGTTGTCCCAGATAAATAGCCGCGGCTCCAGTTATACACTCGCTGACAAGTTCTATGTGCTTGGGGATGTGTACATACTGTCTCTGCACGGGCCGAAGGAAGCCGCAGAGGATGCGCGCCAGGCCGTGATATTTAAGGAATATGGATCTTCAACGTTCTGGAAATACGTTTCTTATGTCAATTCCAACTGCAGCCTGTCGACGATAGATACGTGCTGGAAGACAGCCGCGAACGCCATTGGCCTGAACATTTCTGAAATTGAAGCAAATGTCAATACAGAAGGGCACATACTCCTATTTGGTGACCAGCTGCTTGCCGAGAGCTACGATGTGCGAGGTTCACCGACGCTTATCATAAACGGTGCGGAATACACAGGCGAAAGGACACCAGAGGGCTACAAGGCGGGTATTTGTAGCGGCTTTAAGACACAGCCTGCGGCCTGTAAACAGGAGCTCAGCAATACGGCCACTGCCCCATCTGGCGGCTGCAGCGGCTAGCGAACTAATTAGAAAGAAATAAAAAGTATCACGCGCAGGTATCTGCATGGTAATCTGTCTAATAGCTGCAGTTGTTTTTGGTTTCATGGCAATCTTCAGTGCACGCTATCGAGGCTATGCGCGCGAAGCATTCCACTGCGTGTTCCGCATGGCGACATTGCGCAAGTGCGACACAGAATTCGACAAGAAGTTGCGCGCAGCCATTGTCGGCAAGCTCATGAAATGGCCGCGTTTCGCAGGCTTTGTGTACAGAAGGTTCGAGATAATCTCATGGGTGTTCGTAATTGTATTTTTCGTCTCGCTCGCTTACACTGGTTATTCGATTTACAATCTCATAGTGTGGCAGAATTGCGAAGGGCCTGGAGGCAGTTGCGTGTTCGTTCCGCAGGATTCTGGCACGAACGTTACGATATGTGCGTACGGTAACGTACCGACCGCACCTCCGGAATATTTCGACAATAATGCTTCAGTGATGTTCTTCTATCAGGATGGATGTCCCTGGTGTGCCAAGGAGATGACGGTGCTGGAACGATTGGCGAAGGATGGCTATCGTATCAAGCCGATGCATCTTGATACCAATCCGGAGTACTGGACAGAATATAACATTCAAGTGACGCCCACGTTTATAGGTCCGGATGGCGCGAGGCTAAACGGTTATCATGATACAGACGCATTAAAAGGTTTTCTTGACAATTACAGGTGAGCATATGGCATTGAAAGTTGAAAAAATACGTCAGGACTTTCCTATTCTAACAAAACCAAAGCCGCCAATATATTTTGATAATGCATGCGTGACAATGAAACCGGTTCAAGTAATTCAGGCTATCAATCGCTATTATAATGAGTTTCCTGCATGCGGCGGACGTTCGCTGCACCGGCTTGGCAGGATGGTCACGGAAGAGGTCGAGAAGGCCCGTGCAATCGTGCAGAAATTCTTCGGTGCTAAAAACCCGAAGGAAATAATTTTCACCAAGAATACAACAGAGGGCATAAACCTCATTGCAAACAGCCTTGGTCTAAAGGCTGGTGATACTGTGCTAACTACGGACAAAGAGCACAATTCAAATCTGATACCTTGGCAGGTGCTAGGAAAGAAGGGTGTGAAGCACAAGATTCTGCCTTCCAACCCAGACAACACATTTGACCTGAATGGCTTTGAGAATGCCATGGACAAGAGCGTGAAGCTCGTTTCTATGGTCCATACGAGCAATTTGGATGGTGTATCAATACCAGCGGAGGAAGTAATTAAGATTGCACATGACAACGGCGCGCTCGTGCTTTTGGACGCTGCTCAGTCGGCTCCGCACAAGGAAATCGATGTGCGCAAGTTGGATGTCGACTTCCTTGCATGCAGCGGCCACAAGATGCTCGGTCCGAGTGGGACAGGTATTCTCTACGGCAAATATCATTTACTGGAACAACTTTCGCCATTCATAGTTGGCGGCGATACTGTGATAGACACCACTTATACCACTGCGACGATGGAAAAGCCGCCTGAGCGTTTTGAGGCAGGCCTGCAGGATTATGCAGGTATAATCGGGCTAGCAGAAGCAACCAAATACCTTTCCAATATCGGCCTGCGCAACATCAGCGCGCACGAGGCTGAGCTTAACAAAAAAATTACAGATGGTACGCGAAGCATCGCTGGCCTGAAAATAATCGGTCCGGTCGATCCGACCTTGCGATCAGGCATATTTAGTTTCAACATTTCTGGCATGGACCCTCACGATATAGCCATGCTTCTTGACCGCTCTGCTGGCATAGCCATCCGTAGTGGGGCACATTGTGTGCACAGCTGGTTCAATGCCCATGGCATGAAAGGTTCGGCGCGTGTTTCGTTGTACCTGTACAACACGTTGTCCGAATGCGACATTTTTATAGAATCCCTGACAAAGATAGCAAAATTCATACGGTGATAGAATGAGGGCATATTGTTTGTTGGCAATGTTGATTCCCATAATCATTGTTGCTGGATGTACTGGCGGTGGCAACACCGCGACTGTGCATGTGCGTGGTCCTGAGAACGCGACTGTGACGATAATTGAATATGGGGACTTTGAGTGTCCGGCTTGCAGCATGGCCGAACCCATCATGAAAAAAGTCCTAGAGACATATCCGACGCAGGTGAAGCTAATTTTTAAGGATGTTCCTATACCATACCACACCTACGCGCAGAAGGCATCCGAGGCAGCCGAGTGCGCAGGAGCGCAGGGCAAGTATTGGGAGATGCACGACAAGCTCTTTGAGAACCATAACGCCTTGAAGATATCCGACCTCAAGCAGTATGCTGTTGATATCGGGCTTGACACAGAAAAGTTCAATGAATGCTTGGACAGCGGCGCAATGGCGGGCGACGTGGCAGCTGACATGGCCGATGCCAGGCAGGCTGGAGTTGATGCAACACCAACCTTCTTTGTTAACGGCCGTAAGGTCGTCGGTGTGCAGCCGTTCAGCGTCTGGCAGGGCATCATTAACAGGGAGCTGGGTTAGTTTTTATATTCTGATCGCCAAGATTAGAGTGCGGGGCTGGCGGATCGGCTACGCGGTCGCCTGCAGAGCGACACAGGGGAGTTCGACTCTCCCGCCCCGCTCCATTCGAGTGATTTCATGCCAATAAAGCTGTTCAATTCGATGACACGGAAGAAAGAAATATTCAAACCTCTCGATCCAAGTCTCGTGCGAATGTACAACTGTGGCCTTACTGTTTATGATTATGCGCATATAGGCAATCTGCGTTCATACCTTACAGCAGATTTGCTGAAACGCTGGCTGGAATATAGAGGATTCAAGGTCAAACGTGTGCAGAATTGGACCGATGTTGGGCACCTGGCCGGTGACACGGATGTTCTGGCCGAGGATAAGATGGCCTTGGCAGCGAAGCGCGAGAAGAAAACCGTCTGGGACATTGCAGACTTTTACATCAAGGCGGCTATTGAGGACTTTAAACGGATGAACTTCATCGACCCGGACTTCAGACCACGGGCGACAGACCATATCCCAGAGGTCATAGAAATGGTGGAACAGCTGATAAAGCGTGGCTATGCATACGTCGTGAACGGATCCGTGTACTTTGATATATCAAAGTTCAAAAACTATGGCAAACTCTCTCATAACACCATCAATCAGCTGATAGCTGGCGCAGGCGGCCGTGTAAAGAAGAACCCGGACAAGAAGAATCAGCTTGATTTTGCGCTTTGGATTGCTGACCCACAGCACGTAATGAGATGGGAGAGTCCGTGGAGCGTTGGCTATCCTGGCTGGCACATTGAATGCTCGGTAATGGTAAAGAAATATCTTGGTGACACAATCGACATACATACGGGCGGTGAGGATAACATATTTCCACACCATGAATGTGAGATAGCCCAATCGGAGGCTGCGAATGGCAAGCCGCTTGCTCGGTACTGGGTGCACACCAAGCATTTGCTTGTGAACAATGAGAAGATGTCAAAATCCAAGGGCAACTTCTACACGCTGCGTGACCTGATTGCAAAAGGTTATGATGCAAAAGAGTTTCGATATCTGCTTTTATCATCGCATTATAGGGACAATCTGAACTTCACATTTAAAGCGCTCGATGCGGCAAAAAACACGGTCAATTCGCTTATCGATTTCATTGACAAAATACAAGGAATGAAGAGCAAGGCACCATGGAACGAAAAGTTGCATGCAATTGTCATCAAGACCAAGCTCACGTTTGAGGAACGTATGGATGATGACCTGGACACACCGCAGGCGCTGGCAGCTATGCACGAGCTGGTGCGTGAGACAAACAAGGCCATAGAAGAGGGTACGGCCAGTGAGAAGAACCTGAGAGAGGTATATGAGACGATGATGGCCTTTGACAAGGTGCTCGGAATCCTGAAGCACGAAAAGACGGAGGTCCCGGCCGAGATAAAAGATCTTGTCGAAAAACGTGAGGTCGCACGAAAAATGAAGGATTTCAAGACGGCCGACGCGATACGAAAAGAGATTTCTGCAAAAGGCTGGATAGTAGAGGATACACCGAACGGTCCGCGGATTCGGAAGAAACAGTGATTTGAAGATGTTGAGACAACCAGACTGTTTGCTTGTTCGCGTAGGTGAGTTATCGCTCAAAAGTCCGCCTGTACAGCACAGGATGTTCTCCATGCTGCTGGACAACATGCGTGTGGCGCTGAAAGACATGGAATTCAGATTCGAGGTCATGCCCAATAGGATTTTCGTTTTTACAAAAAATGTCAGGAAAGCGGCCAAAAAGCTGCAGAAAGTTTTTGGCATAGTTTCAATATCGCCGGCATGGGTATGTCACAGCCATTTGGATGAGATAAAGATGCTGGCGGCCGACGTTGCCGAAAAGGCTCTTAAGCTCAGGCCATCAAAATCGTTCGCAATCAGGCCGCATCGTGTTGGTGTACATCCATTCACGACAAGAACGATTGCGGAGGAGGCGGGCGCGGCAGTAAAAAGGGTGACGGGCGCTAAGGTGGACCTTTCCGAACCCGATGTTGAAATATTCATCGAGAGCCGTTCGCGTAAGACATACATATATTCAGAAAAGATTCCATGTGGTGGCGGGCTCCCGTTGGGTGTATCAGGCAAGGCATTCGCGATATTGGACGGCAAAGAGGCTGTAGTGGCGGCGTGGCTGATAATGAAGCGGGGTGTTGAAATGGTTGTGTTCGTGAAACCTCAGGCAGCATCACTCTTAACGAAACTCAAGCATTGGCACGTGGGAAGAAAAATGCAGACATATGCAATGGACGATATTGACAATTTGGCAGAGATTGCACAAAAAATGAAAATACAGGCCGTCGTCAGCGCCGCAAAAATCGGCAAACGGACAGCAACCAAAATTTCTGAGGCGAAACTGCTACTTTTGCAACCGACGACAGGCTGGTCAGACAAGGACGTGCAGGCGGCAATGGCAAAAATAGATCTGGACCCCTGATTTACTCTTGCTGCAGGGTAATCGTGACCAAAATGTTTGTTACCAGCCCGTAGTGATGTATTTAAATATCTTTAGGTTCTATTATTTAGTGGGGGTAAAAGAAGTAAAAACCTCTTACATCATGGTAATAAAGTTTAAATATCACCATTGCCTCCTAATAACAAACCAAATGTGTATGAAAATGGCCAAAGGTGATGAAGCAATGGTCGTACCGCAGGCGGTATTCGATGCGCTAAAGAGTATCGGGTTAAACCTTTATGAGAGAAAACTCTGGGTCGCTCTGCTAGGTCGCGGAACAGCGACAGCAGGCGAGCTGAGCTCACTCGCAAAAGTACCTCATAGCCGTACTTATGATGTTCTGGAATCGCTTGCGGAAAAAGGCTTTGTTCTTATCCAAACAACAAAACCCATAAAATATGTTGCCATTGCTCCTTCTGAAGCACTCGAGCGTGCAAAGAAAAAGATCAAGGAGGATGCAGATATTGCAATCAATCGTTTGACTTCGATGCAGTCGTCACCAGCGATGAAAGAGCTCGAGAGGATATTCAAGCACGGCGTCACAATGGTGGAACCTGGTGAGCTCACAGGCAGCCTGAAAGGCAGGAACGCCATGCACAACCAGCTCGAGACGATATTCAAAGGCGCAAAGTCGCATGTTTCTATACTGACATCCGCCGAAGGACTTTCGGAAATCCACAACAGGCATGCGGATGTGCTGAAGAAACTTGCCAGCAAAGGCGTCAAGATACGCATTGCGGCGCCTGTCAACAAGGAGAATAGCGCAATGGTCGAGGCTCTCAAGAGCTTTGCTGATGTGAAAAAGATATCAGAAAGCAAGTCTGTGGGCAGGTTCGTGCTTGTGGACGGAACGCACTTGATAATTGCCCTGACCAATGAGAAGGATGTGCACCCCACACAGGATCTTGCGCTATGGACACAGTCTGACCATGTTGCCGGCTCGACTATTGGGCCTATGTTCGAGGCCATGTGGGCGAAACTACCCCCGGCATAGAGCTTTTTATTTCAATCTGAACATTAGCTAGCCTATGTTAGAGATATTGATTGAATGGATAGTTTCAGCAATAGCTGCGATCGGATATCCAGGCCTTTTTTTGCTCATGGCAGGCGAGAGCGCAGTATTACCCATACCATCGGAGATAGTCCTGCCGTTCACAGGGTATCTTGTCTGGACCGGCAGGTTCGAATTCTGGATTGCGATCGCTGTTGCAGTTGCGGGGCAACTGTCTGGTTCGTTGCTCGCATATTTTATTGGATTGAGGGGCGGCAGGGCCGCAGTCCTGAAATATGGACACTACATCTTTCTTTCCCATAGACATCTGGAACAGGCCGAAAGATGGTTCGAGAAATGGGGTAGCGGGGCCGTTTTTGCCAGCAGGCTGTTGCCAGCCATTCGCACTGTCGCGCCACTGCCTGCCGGTGTTGCCAAGATGGATGTAAAAAAGTTTGTTTTCTGGACAATCATGGGTAGCATCCCATGGACAATTGCACTAACATGGGCTGGTTTTGTTCTTGGACAATCTTGGCAGGCGATAATGACAGTTGTTCGCATGTTTGAAATACCGATAATCATTTTGGCAGTAATAGTGGTTGTTGTATGGTTGTGGCGCGAGCGCTCTAGACAAAACTTGGCCTTTTGGAAAGGAACATGGACAGAGGCAAAGGTTTGAAAGGAAAGCCTGTGGTCTGTTTCTGTATGAGTTCAACTAGCTGTTTTGTTGAGAGCTGTTCAACCTTTCCATTTTCACGGAAACGCACCGCCAGTTTGCCTGATTTCTTTTCCTTTTCTCCATAGACGATGATGAAAGGCACCCATTCCATCTCCGCATCACGGATCTTCTTTTGTATGGATTCTGTGCGGTCATCGATGTCCACGCGTATGCAACTGGCGGCCAGTTCATCGGCGATTTTTTTGCAGTCAGGTATCAGACTGTCATTCATCGGGCAGAGCCTGACCTGTGTTGGCGATAGCCACAGGGGCAACATTGCATTCGCTCCTTCCTTGGACTTCAGCCATGCGGTCTCCAACAGGCTATATAAAATACGCTCTGTTGCTCCAGAGGGTGAGCAGTGGAGTATGAGCGGGTACTTGCGCTTGTTATCCGCGTCCGTGTACTGGACGCCATAGCGCTCGGCGTTTTCATGGTCTATCTGAACCGTCGACAGCGCAGACGCTTTGTCCATGGCATCGATTACGTTGAATTCAAACTTCGGGTCGAAATAGGCATAGCGGTAGTTCCAGCGCTCGATAAGGACGGGCTTCTTGACCAGCTTCACCAAGCCTGTGAGCCATTCTTTGTTGTTATTCCAAAAATCTTCCGTGAACCTTATTGCTGTTTCATAATCCGATGTGTCGTAGCCCAGTTCGGACATGCATTCCATGCATAATTTGAATTGGTTGACGAATTCTTTCTTAGCCTGCTCGATATCGGCACAGAGCGTGTGCATATCAGGCATCGTGAACGCTCGGAGCCTGCGCAGGCCGACAAGCTCGCCTGCCTTTTCAAGTCTAAACGAATATTTTGTGAGCTCATACATCTTCAGCGGCAGGTTCTTGTAGGATATTGTCATACTCGAATTCATGAGGAACTGGCCGAAGCAGGCGCTGAACCTCAGGAAGAAGTCCTTCTTTGCAGACCTTACGATATACTGCCTCGCAGGGAACCTATTCAGGTAGTTCTTCAGCGCCGGATGCTCGTAATCGTACATTATCGGCGTTTCCACTTCCATTGCGCCATATTTTATAACCTTGTTCGTTACCCACTGCTCAAGCAGCGATTTGATCAGTCTCCCTTTCGGATAGAACCTCAAATTGCCTGGGTCGCTGCCTGGCTCGAAGTCTGCCAGCTCAAGCGAACGCATCAGTTTGACATGCGGGGGTTCGCTTGTGACTCCACGCACTTTTGATACCTCATACCTATAGAATTTTTGCAGGTTCGGATGCTTCTTGAAATCAAACTTGTCAGCAGGTGTCAGCCTGCCGCTCGGTTCAAGTATAAACCATTCGGATTTAACCTTCTCTTCTTCTTTGAGGGCGCCAGAAATCACATCTTCGGCCTTGGCAACGCCTGGTATTGCCGTTATTTCTCTGCTGAGTTCAGCCAAAGGATGGCCCTTGACGTTTATAGTAAATTCCTTATACCAGCCGAATGGCGCGTGGTCTGCCACGAAGCCTTCCTTTTTCAGGCCATCCTCCATGAGCTTCAGCACTTTTCTTGCAATTGCTGCTGAGGATGGCGTTGAGGTAAGATGTACATATGGGTAGAGCACAATGGTTTTTGTCTTCACTTCGCCAGCTATTTTCTTTATTGACTCAATAGCGTTAGCAGCGACAGCATCAGGCGCCGCTTCATCCCGCTCCTCAACCGCCGTGAAAACTACCAATGATTCGCCGAAGCTCTGCTTCTTTTTGCTTATCTCCTCGGCGTCTTTCATTGCCTTCGTTTTCGGCTCCACAACAAGCGAGTTGCTGTGGAGTGTTATTATTCGCATGGCTATAGTATCGGACGGCGGCAATTTAAATATTCCTGAAAAGAAATCCGTTCTAGCCCCGTGGTGTAGTGGCCAAGCATGCGAGGCTTTGGGGTGCTCCAAAGCGCTGATCTTCGGAGATGACGAAGAAACCTCGAGACGGAAGTTCGAATCTTCCCGGGGCTACCAATTAGAAAAGCTTTTAAAGACTCGGACTAACATAGCTTACACGTGATAAGATGGGCGAATTCGGCGGTCGCAAGATGGTCAAGCAGCGCAAGAATTGGCGCTGGCACAAGACTAAATACAAGGTGCGCATGCTGCGGCTGAAGGAGAAAAAAGACCCGCTGGAGGGTGCGAGCCAGGCCAAGGGCATTGTTATTGCAAAAAAAGGCATAGAGCAGAAGCAGCCGCATTCAGGCATAATCAAGGCCGTGCGCGTGCAGCTTCTGAAGAACGGTAAGGAAATCACAGCCTTCGTTCCACGAACAGGCGCGATTGATTTAATCAACGAGCACGATGAGGTACTGGTTGAAGGTCTTGGAGGTTCGCAGGGCGGCGCCATTGGTAGCATGTGGGGCGTGCGGTGGAAAGTTATAAAGGTCAATAATCAACCGTTGGAAATGTTACGTAGAGGCAAGTTAAAGAAAGCGGCGAAGTAAATGACAGAAATAAAACTTTTCAATAAATGGTCAACCAGTGGCATAACAGTAACTGATCCTGGGTTGAAGAACTATATCAATCTTAAGCAGGTTATCGTACCGCGCTCACGCGGCAGGTCAGCGGCGAAGCAGTTTCACAAGTCAAATATGCATATTGTTGAGCGTTTGGCCACACATATGTTTGTGCCAGGGCACCGCGGCAAGAAGCATCTGCTGACGAGCGGTGCATGTGTGGGCAAGACGATTACAGTTATGCGTCTAATTGAGGATGCCTTCGGTATAATTGAGCAGAAAACGAAAGCAAATCCTATCGAAGTCCTTGTCAGGGCAATCGAAAACGCGGCGTTGCGTGAGGAGATAACGAGCTTTCAGGTCGGAGGTATTATGGTGCGCCGTGCAGTCATATCCAGTCCACAGAGGCGCGTCGATCTTGCGCTGCGCATGATAACGCAGGGCGCATACCAGAAATCCGTCGGTAAGCCCAAAACTATGGCGCAAGCGCTGGCAGACGAAATAATTGCAGCATACAACTATGATGCACAAAATTCTATTGCTGTCCGAGAGAAGGAGCGTATAGAGCGCGAGGCAGCTGGTGCAAGATAATAAGAAGTGGTTTCTATGGCCGGAAAAGAGGAGTACTCGGAAAAGGTCCAAGCGCTGATGAACAATCCAGCAAATATCAGGAACATAGGCATAGTTTCGCACATTCACCACGGCAAGACAACACTCACGGACAATCTAGCTGCTGCTGCAGGCATGATGGCACGCGAGCTTGTTGGGGAGCGCATGCTCACATGGATTGACGAGCAGGAACGCGAGCGCTTGATGACGATTTATGGCGCCACGGTTACAATGGCACACGAGTTCGAAGGACAGAAATACCTCATAAACCTTCTGGACACACCTGGTCATGTAGACTTCGGTGCGGACGTCACGCAGGCGATGCGTGCAGTTGATGGCGGCATTGTCATGGTTTGTGCTGTTGAAGGCATAATGCCACAGACCGAAACGGTTTTGAAGCAGGCGCTTGCGGAGCGCGTGAAGCCTGTGTTGTTCATCAACAAGGTAGACAGAGCAATAAAGGAGCTCAAGCTCACGCCCGAGGCCTTGCAGAAGAGGCTTGCTGCGATAGTCGTTGAGGTCAACAAGTTTGTCGCCAGGCATGTGGAGCCACAGTTCAAGGACAAATGGGTCATGCGCGTTGAGGATGGCACTGTGGCATTCGGTTCTGCATTGCGCAAATGGGCGATTTCTGTTCCTGCAATGAAGAAGTTCGGCGTTACATTCAAAGATATTATTGAGCTTTGTTCGCAGGGCAAGGACGAGGAGCTTGCAAGACGTGCGCCCATGAATGTGGTTGTCATGGATATGGTCGTGAGGCATTTGCCTGCGCCGACTGAGGCGCAAAAGTATCGCATAGAAAGAATCTGGAAGGGCGACCTTACGAGCGATATCGGCAAGCAGCTGCTATCATGCGATCCGAACGGCAAGCTCGCGGCATGTGTCACAAAGGTCGTTTATGATCCGCATGCAGGCATGATCGCGACTGCCCGCATCTTTTCTGGGACGATGAGGCGCGGCCAAGACGTTTACATGGTCGATCTAAAGCGCAACGTCAAGATTCAACAAGTCAGCACGTTCATAGCAGACAAACGTATAAGTGTGGAGGCCGTACCTGCAGGAAACGTGGTCGGTCTCGTAGGGCTTACTGATGTCACAGTTGGCGAGACACTAACCGATGCAGGAGCCCCGATAGAAGCGTTCGAGGCAATCAAACACATCTTCGAGCCCGTTGTCACGAAGGCCATCGAGCCCAAGAACCCACAGGACCTGCCGAAGCTAATCGAAATACTTAAAACGCTTGGCAGGGAGGATCCAACGCTGCGCATCCAGATAAACCAAGAAACAGGCGAAACGCTTGTTTCAGGTCTTGGTGAGCTTCATCTCGATGCGAAGGTTGAGCGAAAGATAAAGGAGAAGGGCATAGATATCGTGGCTTCGCCACCGATAGTTGTCTACCGAGAAACCGTAGCCGGCCGTAGCCCGGTAATCGAGGGCAAGAGCCCGAACAAGCACAACAAATTCTACATAACAGTTGAACCCGTATCGGCTGAGATATTCAGGGCAATGTCAGAAGGTACGATACGTGATTGTGAAATAAAGGGAAAGAATGTCGGCGTGATAGCACAATTACAACAGCTCGGCCTGGACAAGGAGACGGCGAAAGGCGTGATTATGATACACAATCACAGCATATTTTCCGACGTCACAAAGGGTTTGCAATACCTGAATGAAGCAATGGAGAACATCAAGGACGCCTTCAAGGAGGCTATTGACCCCACGACAGGCGTAGCAGGAGGCGGCCCACTGGCAAAGGAGCCCGTCTCAGGTATATTAGTAAGGCTCACGGATGCTGACTTGCATGAAGATGCTGTGCATCGCGGGCCCGCGCAGGTAATACCCGCAGTGCGCTGGGCGATTCATCAGGCAATGCTCAAGGCAGGCGCCACGTTGCTGGAACCTAAGCAGATAATACGCATAGACACGCCCACAGAATACATAGGCAATGTGACCGGTGAGGTCTCTAACCGTAGAGGCGAGATAATGAACATTGAGCAGGAGGAGTATTCAGCAGTTGTAACGGCAAAGCTTCCTGTTGCAGAGATGTTCGGTTTTGAGGCAGCTATCAAGTCAGCGACAGCTGGCAAGGGCTTCCAGTCGCTGATGGATGTTGTATTTGAGCGGTTGCCCAAAGAGCTATTGGAGTCCACTGTACTGAAAATCCGAGAGCGAAAAGGAATGCCCAAGGAAATGCCTAAGGCAGAGGCGTGAGTTTCCGCAATCTTTAAATAGGTTCGGTCAAACATTAAACTAACTTGAAAATAATGCGATATCATTCGCAATCAAAAATGGAGGAGATTATATGGCAGCAGCAAAACCGCACATGAACCTTGTAACAATCGGTCACGTCGACCACGGCAAGTCGACTCTAGTTGGCCGACTTCTCTATGATAGTGGCAACATCAAAGAGGAGGATATGAGAAAATTGAAGGAGATTGCAAAGGAGCTGAAAAAGGAGACATTCGAGTTCGCATTCGTAATGGACAAGCTCAAGGAAGAGCGTGAGAGAGGCGTGACAATAGATATCATGCATACGCGTTTCGATACACCGAAGTACTACTTTACTATAATTGACGCGCCCGGACACAGGGACTTCGTCAAGAACATGATAACCGGCGCTTCGCAGGCTGATGCAGCCATACTTGTCTGTTCAGCAAAAGAAGGGGTACAGGAACAAACCAAGGAGCATGTCTTCTTGATTAAAGTGCTTGGTGTTAAACAGATGATTGTTGCTATCAACAAGATGGACGCAGTGAATTATGACAAGGCAAAGTTCGAGACACTTAAGACGGACCTTACAAAGCTATTGCAGACAGTTGGATACGATGTGTCAAAGATACTGTTCATACCTGTGAGTGCGTACGCAGGGGACAATGTCGTGAAAAAGTCGACGAACATGCCCTGGTACACTGGACCGACGCTCTTTGAAACTTTAGACACGCTGGTCGTACCACCGCAGCCAATCGACAAGCCGCTCAGGCTACCGATACAGGACGTCTACACGATAACGGGAATTGGAACTGTTCCGGTTGGCAGGGTTGAGACAGGTATTTTGAAGACAGGTGACACGCTCGTTTTTGAGCCTTCGGGTGTGAAAGGCGAGGTCAAAAGCATCGAGATGCACCATGAACAGATCAGCGAGGCGAAGCCTGGAGACAACATCGGCTTCTCGGTGCGCGGAGTCACAAAGAAAGACATCAAGAGGGGCGATGTCGCTGGGAAGCCCGACAATCCACCTACAGTGGCAAAGGAGTTCACAGCGCAGATAATTGTGCTGCAGCACCCGAACGTGATAACAGTCGGCTATACACCTGTTTTCCACGTCCATACTGCCCAGGTAGCATGCAAGATAACTGAAATCCAGAAGAAGATTGATGCGAAGACCGGAGCGACGCTGCAGGAGAAACCAGACTTCATCAAGGCAGGCGACGCAGCGATAATCAAGTGTGTGCCTTCGAGGCCGCTCGTGATTGAGTCAGCAAAAAACATTCCTGAACTCGGCCGCTTCGCTATCCGAGACATGGGCATGACAGTTGCCGCGGGCATATGCCTAGATGTAGTGAAAGCCAAATAGAATTTTATTATTTTTATCTAACAACCCATTTTTGTCTTCGATTGTAAGGATCAGTTCTAGAAGGGATATAAGTTATGACTGTATTATTAAAGACTCTATTATTAAATTCCTGGTCGTCCGGAGGAAGCTTGGACCATATTCTGTAGCATTCACCGTCTTCAACATGTGCAGGGTATTTTGGCGAACCATAAAATGGGCATCCATACCACGCATTCTGACCATATGCCATGTCTGAATAATTCATCGTTAACTATTTAAAGCTTTCTATTTTTACTCGATAAACAGAGTAAAAAAATTGCATGGGTGAACGTTTCTAAAATACAACCATCAAGCATTTAAA
>JAHLMS010000011.1 GCA_018920245.1 Candidatus Aenigmatarchaeota archaeon | reverse complement strand
GCAGTAAACGCCAGTCCGAGCCATTATTCGACATCCCAGCCAGGCACATGGTCCGTTGGCATAAATGTGCCAGCTATAGATAAGGAGGGCAAGGGTGTTGCTACCCTTCTTACTGTGGAAATAAAGCCTGGCAATGGCCGAATATTGACCAACATAGACAAGCTTCTGTTCTGGGTGGACACGCAGGCGAGCATCCAAACAGCCAAGGCCGTGGCTGAGAACTATACTGGCGTGAACACAGACTCGATTGACATCATCTATACTATAACAACCGATAACGCGACAGTTATAGGTGGGCCCTCAGCCGGCGCTGCGCTCACGCTCGCGACGATAGCCGCGCTCGAGCACAAGCAACTGAACAGCTCTGTGATGATAACAGGAACAATAAACGATGACGGTAGCATCGGGCCTGTGGGCGGTGTACTGGAAAAGGCCAAGGCGGCAAAGAATGTAGGTGCAACATTGTTCCTAGTGCCCAGTGGGGAAGGAACTGAAACCTTGCTCAAACCTGTCGAGAAATGTGTTCAGAAACCCAGATTCGTATACTGCGAAACAAGATATGAGTCTGTAACCATCAGTATAGGTGAGGCAGCAGGCATAGATGTGAAAGAAGTTGCGACTATTGCTGAGGCTGCACAATACTTCCTCGTGTAGGTGCCGCCATCACACGCAAGGGCTTCTTGCTGACATCACGTGGTTTGCAGATGCCGGTGTTATGGTCGATTTCCAAATCGTCCCTTCGCCAGACTAGCACAGTCTTGCCGTCATTGAATTCCATATAACGATTGCCAAAACGGTCTATGCGCACCTTGCCGTCATTGACGAACCGGCTGCCATCCCAAGAGAGCAAATAGGTCTCCGCCATATTCACGCCTTCTTGCGTACCATTGGCAGGCCTGTGCGCGGGTTCTCCACAACCTCGAGATTGCTCGGCAAATCGATTGCACCGGCCGGGTCCTTAGAGAAGAACAGCAGTTTACCACGGCTGTGCAGATAGAACGTTACTCCTTTGCTGTTTTTGTAGCTGTATGCCATGCTATCACCTCTAACTTTAAGTAACTCAAAAATTAGAATATGCCTATTTAAAGCTTAGCGCAGGCTTCGTGGCTCGGTCGCAACATTCGAACAAGAAGTTGTTATGACAACTGAAACGATGTCCGGTGCGTTTAATGGCAGCACGTCCGTGCGCAACGTTCCAATCGTGCCGGCTTTAAGCAGTTGTGACTCCTTGTTTGGATAGCTAACCACAGAGCTGTTCGAAAGCGTCAGATTAAAAACGAAACCGGACAGCGTGTTGCCAGAAACCTCGACAACGGCTTCTATTCGGCCCCCAGAAAAGCGTGGATAATCGTTGCTCACATAGTTAATTGTTGTGTTCTCTGGGCATTCCAATGCTTTCAGCGATTCTGATTCTATCGCTGATGTGACATAGTTTGCCAAGAAAGCCGCGATTATTATTGTAGCTATTATCAAGCCTGCAGAGGCGACCAACGGCGAAACAACCATGCCACGCATGTCCTAAATTATCTCGGCTTGTATTTAAAGTTTAAATAGGGGCTTTGCCATTTCTTTGCCATGGAATTCTGGATACCATTGGCAATCGCTGCCGGCCTTTCGATAGTCAGTTATTTCAGCGAGCATTTCCTGCGCTTCGCGAGAAGATGGCATGACGGACTTCTGAGCCTTTCGGCTGGCATACTAATCGCGCTCCTCCTGTACAAGTTGATTCCAATGCTTCCTGGCATACCCGTGCTGACATCCGTAAGCCCAGCCATCATGCTACTGGGTTTTTTGGGCTTCTACCTGGCCGAGGACTGGGTATACCAGCATGGTCCGCGACCAAAGCTAATTAAGAACGTCACTGCATGGCATGCTGTCGGCTTTTCCATTGACCATGCTGCCATCATTGGATTCACGCTTGTTCTGTTGGCGGACCTTACTCAACCAATAGAGCTTGCGATAATTTCGGTGCCGTTCCTGATACACGTCATCGCTTCGGCCGATTCATTAAGTAAGATAAGAAAGGGTATACACGCTGGCCCGGCAACAGAGGTTTTGCTTTCCATAATGCCCCTGATAGGAGCTGCAATAGCAGTCTGGCTCTCTACAAACACTGTAGCGCTATGGGCCGCGTTCGCATACATTATCGGTGCGCTGCTCTACCTCACGGTCCGCGACGTTATCCCGCCTGAGCGCGAAGACAAACCTCTATGGTTCGTCATAGGATTGGTCCTGACAGTAGCAGCGTTGACTGTTATTTAAGAAATCAATCGAACTTTACGAATGCTTCTTCCTTCGGATAGACGACTATGCCTTCAGAAGTTATCCTGTACGGATGGACCTTGTTGGTGTGCTCGGAACCCCTCATCTTCCATACTGTTATAGCGCGTGCGAATTGGCTATCTGTACGGGTATAATACAAGACTATTATCGCGTCCGAAACGAACTCCTCAACACCGAACCTGCTGAGACTGCGTTGGCCTGGCAACATTTCTGTTGTTATTATAGCAGTACAGCCCAGCTTCCGCAAGAGTAGGGCGATGTTAAATATCATTCTGCGCAGCTCTGCTGGATCACGTATGTATAAACCAAGTGCCGCAACGCTGTCTATGACAACGCGCTTCGCACCTATCTTCTTGACAGAACTCTCTATCAGTTCGTACACATCCTCCACATGATAAGGGTCGTAGCGCGCGAACGCCACCTTACCTGCCTTCTCCAAGCTCTCAAAGTCCATCCCGAACTTGCGGACGTTGGCCTTGATGTTCTCGGGCGGCTCTTCGAAGCTCACATAGACACCTGGTTGGCCCATCTGCGCGCCATTATAGATGAACTGCGCACCGAATATTGTCTTGCCCGTGCCTGTCGTTCCTGTCACGAGTGTCAGATTCCCGGGAATAAGCCCACCAAAAACAAGCTCATCAAAGCCTACAATTCCTACCTTTACGCGTTCTTCATCCGTCCTAACCGGTTTGGCAGCACCTTTCTGTTGTGGCATGCTAATAATTCGAAAACCTTAATAAAAAGGTTTGCACACGCTAATTTTTTATACCAGCCAGCCAATTAGAAGACATGACAATAGGACTTCTCGACTCATTTATAATTGCGACTAGTGGAATAGGTGTCACGCTGCTTTTTGTCTCATCTGCGCTAGCGTTGCGCTATACCCATGTTTTCTACGGGGATAGGCCGGTACCACGCAGCTGGATAATGATTTTGGTGGGTCTCTTAGCGAACGCGATAGCCGAGGCCGGCGAGCTCGGCGTGTTTGGGGAAGCATTGTTCTGGCACACGATACCCGGCATACCTGAGGGTATGGTAGAGTTGGCAGCCCATGCTATTGCAGGTATAATGCTGGCGATTGGTGCCTACATGCTCTACAAGGAGATACCGTGATATACATGGAGTTCCCAAGCTGGCTACTTACGATATTCGGCCCGTTCAGCCTGCCTATGCTATTCTCCAGTATAATCACTGCGGTGGGAATGATAGTAGGCGGTATATTTATTTGGCGTTGGTACAAAAAGTTCTACGGGATAGCGCCGGCGTCCTTCGGCTCCAAGCTGCTGTACGCCGGCCTGCTGCTAATAGGACTGCAGCAATTGCTCGAGGTACCCTTCACGTACAACGTGCTCGGTGGCACCGGCTCGCTTGTGGGGTACCAACTACTAGAGCTTGTAAGTGCTGTGGTGCTGTTCGGCGGCTTTTGGTTACTGGAGGGTGAGAGATTGGCTATTGAGGATGAACTGGGACGGATACTAAAGAAGGAACACATAAGGAAGGAGATGCCCGACACTGTCAATTTGAAGTTACCGCGCATGCTCGTGCAATCCTTGCAATGGATATCTGTAGGTTATGCTTCTGCTCTTTACTTCGCGGGAAAGAAGCTGGGAGCGGCCATCATCGCAAAAGAATTGCCTAGCGGCCTCAAACCAATGCTGAACGCTGTTGGGAACATCTTTATGGACCTGGGCATGGGCAGGCTGGAAGTGGTTGATGTGTCGGCCACAAAAGCAATAGTCCGCCTCTATGAAGGCAGCACAGCCTATGGTATGAAGCCTATAAACAAGCCTGTCTGCTTCTTTGAATCTGGACTGATAGCAGGCGCCCTTGAAGCGAAGCTCAAAAACAAGGTCATGGTGAACGAAGTACTCTGCGGCGGACTTGGCGACAAATATGAAGAGTTTGTCGTTCGCATAGGATGATGCATATGGTTGAGCGCATCAAGACAGGCGTGCCGGGTCTAGACAAATTGATTGAGGGAGGCTTCCCTGTCTCGTCTTCAATATTGCTTGTCGGTCCGCCCGGCGCTGGCAAGTCCACGCTGTGCGAACAGTTCATTTTCGAGGGCCTGAAATCAAAACAACCCGGCCTTTATGTCACACTCGATAGCAGCCCGAAGGAAGTCATTAAGACGATGGAGGACTTTGGCTGGCGCCTCGACGCATTGAAAAGCATGCTCAAGTTCATAGACGGCTACAGCTGGCGCATAGGCGGCGCAACAGGCGAGTTCGTCATTTCCAACCTTGGAAACATAAACGAACTAAACATCGCGATATCAGAGGTAATAAAAAGGATGGGCGTTGCTGGCGTTAAGCGCAAGGTGTTTGACAGTGTCAGCACGCTCCTGCTCTACGCGGACCCAGGTCTCGTCGTCAAAATGATACCGGTAATAGTCGCCAAGAGCAAGGAGGCTGGCTACGTTCAGATGCTTATATTGGAAGAGGGCGTGCACGACCCCAAGACAGTAACCACACTCAACTACATCACCGACGGCCTTATAGAGTTCAAGATGGAAGAGGACAAACGCTTTCTTCGAGTGGCGCGCATGAAAGGGACTGCGCACAGCCGCGACTGGGTGCCATTTGAAGTTACAGATAAAGGCATTGTAGTCAAGAAGTGATATGATGTTCCGAGCGTCTCCTGAATATGTACAATATCTGGAGAGCTTCAAGCGTTTCGGCGTGCGTGAGTTCGCCGAGATGCCCGCTCAGCGCAAGCAACTGGGCGATTCTATAAGCATGCTTGTTCGTCAAGACCTCGAGTTCGGCATAATAGCTCTTGCACCGAAAACATACATTCCGTACATCTACAGCTGGGGCAAGTTCGTCGGAACACAGGTTGCAAAGCAGGCGATGGCGACGCTCAAAGTGTCGGCAGCTACAAAGCTCGCATCCAAGATGTTCGCAATGGCCGTGTTAAAGACCGAGGTCTATCAGGATGCATTCGCGCGTGGTTGGACCGAGAATCTTGCAGGTATTCCTTCGTTCACCTATTTTGACGATCGCGCGAAGGTCTTCCGCGCACGAGATGCAGAGTGTGACGAGGCGAGCGGCCTTCCGAACATAGGGAAGCGCATATGTTTCTATGAAGGTGCGACAATAGCGGGCACAACCGAAACTGCTCTGGGAAGGCCAGTCAATGTCTTCGAGACGAAGTGTGTCGCAGCCGGCGACCCTGACTGTGAGTTCTGCGCCGAGGTGGACTCGCCCTTTCCCCGTGAATTTCAGCTGCTCACAAACGATGATTTGAAGAAAATCAGAAAAACAATAATAGAAAGCATGCTGTCCAAGAAACGGCCCGTCATCCGCAGCCAGCTCGGCGACTACACGCATCTTGCACAGTTCCAAGTGCTATATCTCGGTATAGTCCTATCCTCACCCGGTGCGCACACGATGCTCTACTGGGTAGGCAAGAACACCGGCACAGAAATCGCCAACCGCGTCCGGGAACGCACTATGACAGGCCAGCTAAATGCATTTGCTGATTTCGTGAAACACGTCCGCATCGGTCTGCTGAACTGGGAACGTGATGGCAACAAACTAAGCTTCGAGGTCAAGGAATCCGCATTCAGCACGGGCGCTGCCAACTTCCACAAGCGGATATGCTCATATCTTGCAGGCCTCATCGCAGGCTTCCTCGGAACGAGCTGGAACAAGCCTGTGAATGTTGTCGAAACGCAGTGTATAGCCAATGGAGACAAGGTCTGCCGCTTCGAAACAGTGTAGTTATTTCTGCCAAACAGTTTTCAAGATTTCCGGAGAGGCTACCAGTAAAATAACTACGGTATGTATTCTATGCTCGTAGCAGCACTGGCAAGATTTGTGGTTATCTTTACAGTATGCATGCCGGGCGAAAGGGGCTGTAACACTATGTCCGCTTTCTCTCCTGGTGCAAGCTTGGTTGGCACAGAAAGGGGCGTGACAAGATAATCATCAACGTAAACAACAAAATTGGTGAGCTCATATTTTCCAGTGTTCTGAACATTTATCGTTGGTGTGGTTGATGGTTCCACTGAAATAACGGTCAGTTGCGAGCCCGCCCTCTGTATTCTTATTTGTTGCTGTTTCTCGATGCTGGTAGTCACTTCTGTTTGCGTATTTCTGAGCCATGTGTATGTCGTGGCAGTCAATCCCACCGAAATAATAAGTAGCAACATTACGGCAACAAGTGCAGACACTCCGCGCATGGTTTAAATTATTTAGCCCTGTATTTAAAACATGCAACCGGCCAAGCGACTGCAGAACGCGGGCTACCGTCTCGTCGGCAATCATAGTGGTGTCAAGCTGTGCCTGTGGTGCAAGAAATCCATCAAGACAGGCGAAAGCAGCCACTGCTACAAGCAGCAATTCTACGGCATCAAGTCGCATCGCTGCCTGCAGATGAGCCCGGCACTACCTTTTTGCAATCTACGCTGCGAGTATTGCTGGCGCGATGTTTCGCTTGCGCATTCGGCATGGCTTGGCGGAATAGATGAGCCTGAAAAAATCATTGAAGGTTCGATCGAGGCACAGAAGGCTTTGCTCACAGGCCTTGGTGGTGTAACACATTCTGAGAAGCATTTGCGCGAGGCAATGAAACCGAAACATGTTGCCATATCCCTTGAAGGCGAGCCAACAATGTATCCATATTTGTCCGAACTCATTGAAGGTTTTCATAGGCGTGGTATGACTACATTCCTTGTGACCAACGGCACATTGCCTGAAGTGCTTGAAAAAACCACCTTGCCCACACAACTTTATGTCTCGCTTTCGTCAACTTCGGCCGAAATGTTTAAGAAACTGCAGAAACCTGTCGCAAAAAATCTCTGGCAGAAGATTAACACAACCCTGGAGCTGTTAAATTCGCTGAGCACGCGGAAGGTCATACGGCTGACGCTTATACGGAACATCAACATGGATGAAGAGGGATTTTCGAAACTTATTATGAAAGCCGAGCCAGATTTCATCGAAGCAAAAGCATTCATGTCAGTCGGCAGCAGCAGGCAACGCATTCCATATTCCTCAATGCCACTCCATACCGAAATAAAGGAATTCGCTGAAAAACTTTCTGGGCTGACCGGTTACTCGGTCGCTGACGAGAAGGCCGACAGCCGCGTCGTGCTGCTGAAAAAATAATGGTGGGCCCGCGGCGATCTTCATCAGGATCGGAGGTGTATGAACCTCCGGGTTCTTGCTTTGAACGCCGGTCGCCAGCATTTCGGCGCCTCGTGAGCTTAGGTCGTCCCCAAGCTGGTATCCTATTGCCTAACCCTTTCTTTTCCGTGAAAGAAAAGGTTTCCAAGCTAGACTACGGGCCCATAATTGATTCTGCAACTAACCTATTAAAAAGCTCACAGTTGCTATCACGCCTATTCCTGCAAAGAGCGCAATCATTTCCACAACCGCACGCAAATCGAACTTCTCCTTATGTGTTATGGGTATAAGGTCAGCAGCAGCAATGTAGATGAAGTTGCCTGCAGCGAACGCGAGCAACGTTATGGAAAATTCAGCCACCAATGCAGAAAGTGACCATGCACCAAGGGCGCCGATGAGTGCTACTATGGCCGACATACCGTTCCAAAGCATGGCCTTTGTCTTGCTGAAGCCCGCTGACATGAGCACGGCGAAGTCACCTATCTCCTGCGGTATCTCGTGGAAAAATACAGCGATAGTCGTGACAATGCCTAGCGGCACGCTTATTAAAAAGCTCACAGCAATCGCGGCACCATCTACGAAGTTGTGTATGCTGTCGCCGAGCATTATCAGGTATACATATGGGTGTCTGTCATGCAGACCGTACCTGTGGTGATGCCAGAGCAAAAGCTGTTCGAGCACATAAAAGACGGCTATTCCAGCTAACACATAGACAAAATCTGTCGTGCCTTCTGCTATCATTTCGGGCAATATGTCTAAGAAGACTGCACCGAGCAGCACTCCAGCAGCGAAGGCGACGAACACTATCGAAGCCTTCTTGAACCACTCAGTATAAATCAAAGTGCCTGCGAGGAACATAGAAATAATGCCGGCCAATGCTGTAGTAAGTAGTATTAACTCCAGCATGAATTATGATTGCCACTAGCGGTTTAAAGGTTTATCGCTTGTAGCGGGCTACCTTTGGCATGATATCAACGTGGCCCAACAGTGTCGCACGGCAACAATAGCTCTTCACACCCAACTCATCCAAGACCTTTTTCGCTTCTTCGCCGGTCGCGGTCCTTTTCTTGAAGGCCTCCCAGAGATGCGCTATCGGCCTTCCACAACTCATACATCGTACTGGAATTATCATTATCATTCACCTCTTGCTGCGCTGTTTATGGCGTCGTGGCCCAGCGCTCGACCTGCTTGGCTTGTGTGGTTCATTCCTGCGCGGGTCTGCGACCAGCAATGCCCTATCATATTCCAAAAAAGAATTTTTCAAACTAGGCTCGAAAGCAACAATGGCTTTGGCGATAGCCTGTCTCACAGCCTCGGCTTGGCCGAACATACCGCCACCTTTCACATTTACATTAATGTCCAGCGTCTTTGCCACATCTCCAGCCAATTGCAATGGCTCACGAAGAAACAGTCGCACAGCCTCGGGCTGTAATACATCGAGCGCCTTGTTGTTCACAAAAATCTTGCCTGTACCAGGCCTGCAGACGGCACGTGCGACAGCAGCCTTGCGCTTGCCTACTGTGAACACCACCTCCGGCTTCTTCTTGCGAGACTTTGCCTCAGATTTCTTTTTCATCTCATCAGCCATGCATCACACCTTTGCTCCGAGCTGTCTGCAGACATTTGCGAGCGTGCTATATTTGCACCTAAGGTCCGTGACCTTCTTCGTTTCCACCTTCACAGCCTTACCCGAGAACTCTTCCGGACATCCTATATAAACTTTTAGGTTTGCCAGCGCTGCCCTACCTCTAGCAGTCTTCGCTGGCAGCATACCGCGTACCGTACGCTTTAGCAGCATGTCTGGATACCTTGGAAAGAACGGTCCCTTGTGCGGGTCGCCGCGCTCACGCCTGTGCTTATAGAAGGCCAGCGTTGTATCGAACTTACCGCTTACCACAGCCTTCTCGGCATTGACAACTACGATCTGCTCGCCCAACAGAAGCCGCTTCGCCAGCAATGTGGCGAGCCTGCCGAGCACCGCACCGTCCGCATCGATGACAGTCTTTGTTCCTTCCATATTTATCAACCTATGATTTTGACACCGCTCCCTTTCGGGTTCATCTTGAGCAGCTCATCTATCGATATCACTTTTCCGCCAGCCTTCTCAACCTTCTGTTTGGCAGTGGCGGACGCGCTGAAAGCAGCTATCGTGACAGGCTTCGTAATTATGCCGTCACCCAACAATTTTCCAGGCACAACAACAGTCTCGCCTTTTTCCACGAAGCGTTCTATGCGAGAAATGTCAACATCGCGCCTTATCCTCTCAGGCCTCGACAGCTCGTCCGCCAGTTTAAGCATGAATGGGCTACTTTCCATGTGCCCTCTGCGGCGCAGTTCCTCTATCTGCTTGCTGAGTAGAGGATTTGTTGGTCCTGTTGGTGCTGGCATTTTATCACGTGCAACTATTGGGTTTTCGAATGTTTAAAAAGGTTAGTGGTGCGGGGGGTGTGATTTTCATGCTCCACGAAGGGTGGGGTTTGTAAGGGCACTGTAAGTGCCTTTACTTTGAACACACGGACGGCCTTCGCCGACAGGATTTCATAGCATGGTTTACACCATTGCTCAACACTTAAGCGCACTTAAGTCCTGCGCATTTTCCAGGCTTTGCTACCCCCGCAATAAAGGTTTATCAGCCGTAATTTATAAATAAGGACAGTCAACAAAAACCAACTTCTGGATAAAACTACTTAAGTCCCTTGACCTGTTTGCCGAATTCTTTTGCCTTTTCGCGCAACACATCAATGGCCAAACTTACAATGTCAGCTGCATTCAATCCTGAGATGCTCTCGATTGTAAAAATGAACTTGTTCGGATTGCCTTTTACTATCAAGCTCCCTTCAGGTTTCGCGGCCCGCACACATTCCTGACATGTATCACATTCCTCTGAAATCAAAATATTTCCGTCTTTGGCCGTAATTGCATTCTTCGGACAAATCTTAACAAGCTCTTCAGCATTAGAAATCTTTCCCTCTGTTTGGGCTTCAGGATAATATCGGTATCCAACCTTTGCGGCCTGCCATTTGGCATGTATTTTTCCCAGCCCGAGTTTAGCAACAGCCTCTAACTTCAATTTTTGTCCTTCGGCAAGCTCCACTATCGGGATATCCGGCAGCATAGGTTTCACATCGTCCGCACTCGACTTCAGGTCCTTACTGTAAACAGTAGTCGGTCCTTTCTTGTCGATAACAAGAGTTACTTGACATTGGCTACAACCCTTACCTTCGCACTTGCATTCGTTAGGCATGTTGTAGTTTTTTGGATCAAAGGTCAACGGCACAAGTGCGAGCCTGTGTGCAATGGTCTCATCATAAAGCACGCTGTCGTTAGCCGAGAACTCAACTGTGCTGATGGCCATTATCGGGACCTCGCCCATTATGGCACGTCGCAACGAATTGGCGAAAGCGGGCCTGATGCCTTCGACTATGAACTTTACCTCTCGGTCTGTTTGTGACATTATGCTGATTTTCATTTAGACCCTCCTACCCCTTCTTCCACCCTTGCGCCTGCACGTGTCGTGCGGAATTGGTGTGACATCCTCTATACGCCCTATGCGCATGCCTGCCCTTGCGAGCGCACGGATGGCTGGTTGCGCTCCTGCACCTGGGCTCCTCGCCTTTATTCCGCCTGGTGCACGCACCTTTATATGTATAGCGTTTACACCGCGTTCCATCGACGCCTCCGCAGCCCTGAAAGCAGCCTGCATCGCTGGATAGGCGGAGCCGCCTTCCCTGTCCTTGTCTGTCATCATGCCGGCAGTTACACGCGCTATAGTTTCCGAGCCCGTTATGTCTGTAATATGGATAATAGTATTGTTGGCCGAACTGAAGATATGTGCTATACCCCAACGCCTCGGTTGTTGTCCAGCCATTTACTCACCTTTGGGCTTGCTTATCCAGCCCTTGAGTTTTGATTTTTCATACAATGATATCTTGCTCTCCGCATCCACGGGCACAAGAGCACCGGGCCATCGTACGCGCTGGCCGTCAACAGCTATGTGGCCGTGAACGATGTACTGCCTTGCCTGGAGTGGCGTCGTGGCGATGCCCTTGCGTGTGATTATTGTTTGGAGTCTGCGCTCAAGTATGTTCTCTGTAGAGAGCGCGAGCACATCGTCCAGCGTGGCATCCGGTCGCACCAGACCAAGCTTGGACAGCTTGGAAAGCAACAATGCCTCGGCCTTCTTGTCACGCGTTGCAACAAGCTGCCGTGCATTCTGCCTGAAGTTTCTAAGTATAGCCTCTGCGCGCCAGATTTCGTGCTTGCGCCTCAGCCCGTAGTCAACCATTAGCTTGCGCTCATGCGCTATTCTTTCGCGGTTCCACGGCTTCAACGGGCGCTCGAACTTTGCTGCCTGTCTCTTCATAATCAGAACCCCCGGTTCCAATACCTCCCTTATTTCTTCTCCTCCTTTGCCTTCGCCGCTATCGGCTCGGGCTTTGTTTCAGGCTTAGCTGCTGGCTTCGCTCCGGGGGTCGCTGGTGTTGTAGCCGCGACCTTTGCTGCTCCCGGTGAAGGTGCCGCCTTTGCTGGTGCTGCTGTGGCTGCAGCCTTTGCTCTTGTCACGCCTGCTGTCATGCCCGTTCTGAAGCTTGAACGCGTGCGCTGTCCGCGCACTGGCAAACCAAGTTCATGCCTCACGCCCTTGTAGCAACGTATCTTTTTCATCTGATCGATATCTGATTTAATCGTAATTGAAAGCTCAGAGCTGACTAAATGTTTGTTTTCCCCGGTCACGGGATCTGCCATGCGATTGACAAGATGAGCAGGAATGCCGAACTTCGTCGGCTCCGCTATCACAGCCTCGAGCTGCTCGAGCTGGTCATCTGTTAAACTGCCAGCAAGTACATTGCCATCAATGCCTGCTGCCTTTGGCACCGCCAATGCCATTGCATGGCCTATACCTTTTATTTTCAGAAGCGCCTGATGCAGCTTTTTCGTGCCGTCTAAGTCGACCTCAGCAATGCGCACGATTCCACGCACGCCAGCCGGCACTATCTTCTTTTTTACCTCTGTAGGTTTGACCTTCTCAACAGCTTTAGTCACAGCTTGTTCTTTCTCTAACTTTTTTGGTTTTCCTGAACCCATTGATTCACCAGTTGTGTTTTATGCCCTGCAGGCATGACAGCCGAAGCTGTCCATGCGGTACGGGCAACCCACGATTTGAGTGGGAAATTAGTATTGAGCTATACTTTGACAAGGTTTATAAAGATTTCTAAATTTGTTCGATACGTAAAATAAAGCTCTGTAAACAATATATATTAAAAATAGAAAAACAATATATCGTTTTGGAGAAGGTTTTGATGGGAAGAACGCAAACGATTAGAAAGAAACAAAACATTCGTTTGTGGATTATTGTTGTAGTTGCCATTATAATTTTGTTAGCACTTAAGCTGTACAAACCGGTGCCTACGAAAGCCATGATGCTTCTGATAGAATTTGAAGAAACTAAAGGATTGAAGAACTGGGCAAATGAACTTAAAGAGAGGAACATGCCAGGGGTTATTCTAGTTCAACACAACATAGTTGATGAGCATTGTAGTGATATCAAACATTTGTCTGAAATGGGTTTCGAAATATCCGGTCTATACGCTGCCGAGGCATTTTGGAACAAGAACTACACATTCCAATATGAAAATATGAAAGAGGTCAAGGACAAAATTGAGAACTGCACTGGCAAGGTTATGCGCTCCTTTGGTTCGAGATATTTTGCTTACGATGAAATAACTTTGAAGGTGGCGGAAGAGCTTGGCATTCAGTACATATTTGCTCGCGGAACCACGGGGGCACGTGCGACTGTATACAAACCTGAAGAATATAACGTAAAAATAATCTCTGTAAGCAATGTACCCTCCAAAGAATGGGGGACAGGTAGCCTGTGTGATTATTCGCTTTGGGCAAGAGGAGAGAGCCCAAGCGATTTTGAAACTATTGCTATACAGTCATTCAATTCAAATGACAAAGTGATACTTGTCAGTCATGCTTACCTAGGAGGAACCAAGTTAAGGTGGTGGAATGCATACCAGAAAGTACTAGACACCGTAAATGCCGAATGGTTAACTTTAGATGAATTTGCAGTTGTTGATTATGAGACGCCTTTTGCAAAGATACCTGTAAACAGGGAAGTCAAATATGAAGTACCAAAACCCAAGATACCGCTCGAAGAAGAACCCGAATGCTTGTCTGAAGAACTTGCTTGTTATTAATGTATAAAAACTTAGTTGAAAAGACGTTATATAAAATTGGCTCTAGGTACAGGATTTGAACCTACGCAATGAAATAGTGTATTTGGAATTAAGTAATGCAGTATCAAAGCTTCTTCATTTGGCCCAATACAATATGAGCAATATTTTTTATGCCTTTAATTGCATTTAAAAGAATATATTCATTTATTGCTTTTCCGAAATCATGTGCGGCCTGCTTTATAAAGCTAAAAGCGTTGCACACTATTTATTTCTTCGAACTTGATACCACTTCTTCAGCCCAATTTCTATATTTTAAGATAGATTCCTCCAATTCTGTTCCGTCCAACGATATAATTTTTCCTATTTTTCTTGGTTCGTCTTCCCATTGAAAATATTTCTTTAGCGGTACTACCCATCTATTTTCATCTGCACGATCTATATAACCTAATTTAAACTGTTCGATATCGTTATCAGAAACCGGTGCTTCTGTATTTTGGAGAAATTGCTTTTACTATTGGCCACAATATTTCTTTACACTCAAGAAATTCAAAAAATGGGCATATTCTCTGTCCAAGTGCAGGCCCGCGAACGTCAAACAATTTCATACCTTTCTTTCTTAATAGTTTGCTACCAACATCGTAGCTGACAAAAGCGCAATTTATATTTCTATTTAGCTGTTCTGCAACAGCAATTGAAGGGGTTACATGACCAAGTCCAGGCCTTCCTCTTACTACAAACAATACATCATAATTTTTGCAAAACAAAAAAATTCCTCCCAAAACGTTCTACAAGTTTAAGCATTTTAATCTGTCTTATGAGTTCGATAAGTGAAATGTTTGAGGAAGACATTAAGTGCATTGGATGCAGAATATCTATGTTGTTCTTTCTCTGAAACTTTTCATTAATCAAAAATATACCACCACGCTTGAGCCTCCTTGAAAGGTATCGAATTAGTTTAGATGGATCTGGGTGATGCTCTATTACATCAGTACATGCTATCGAATCATATTTGGTATTATCCAATTTGACATCGATAAAATTCACATCACTGTCTTTTTCTCTAGCCCTCCAGATCGCATAATTTCTGGTATTGCCATCCAAGTCAGCATGAAATGTTTTGATGCCTGTTTTTCCAATATTAACCGTTAGATGGCCAATCCCTGCGCCAAAATCAAGAAAAGTTCCTCCTTTGTTTTTTATGATTTTTTCGATTCTTTTATCTTGTTGAATGACATGAGGAGCGCTGTGAAATAGTGTTAAATCAAATATTTCATTTTTATTTGTTCTATAAAAATTCAGTATTTCCTTCTCAGTTACTGGGTTCTGATCAAGCCACTCTTTCCTTAGGTTAATTGGACCCTGAAGAACCTCCTCAATAACATCTCTTCCGTAATATTTGCATATGTCTGTGTACAAACCTGTTTCCTCATTACTTTTCTTAACGGTTTCAATTGCTTTGGTTTTACAATTATTACAAAAAATTGAGTTGTCTGTTTGGACTCCACAGAAAAAGCACTTTAATTTTACATTGCTATCAAAATAGTCAAGAACATTGGTTATTTCATTTAGTTTGCTCACAGAAAATTCTCCATTTCCGCCGATACAACAGAAATGCATGCCTATAGATTGTGAAATGCCATCCTTTTTCTCATCATTTCCTATCACAAGACAATCCTTTGGTTTGCATCTTACTGCAACACAAAAATCAGAGAATAGCCCTTCGAGCTTTCTTTTGCCAAAGTCTTCAGAAGTGAATATTACATCAAAATAGTTTTCTATATCAAGATATCTTAAAATTCCTCTACAGGTTTTATTCCAGCCATCTGAAAGCAGCGCTACTTTAAATCCTCTGCGTCTTGTTTCATTCAAAATGCTTTCTGCATTAGGAAGCAGTGTTGAAAACCGCACATAGACATCATCATAAATATTTGAAAGTTTGATAGCATCATCCTTTTTTATGTTGATGTTCATATTTTCAAGAACAGTTAAAAAGAGTTTCCATTTCTCCACATGTGCACTTTTGAGCTTTTCTAGCTTTTCGCTTGCTGCAATTTTAGATTTTTTAATATCATCTACAGAAATACTGTAACCCATATTTTTTAATAGTTCAACAACAATTTGCATAGCCTTTTGTTCAGAATTATCCAAATTGACAATTGTTCCCCCTAAATCATACACAACCCATTTTAGCATTTTTCTCACAATAAAATAATTCTAAAAACGATATAAAGATTGGCGCCGGGTGCAGGATTCTCGCCAACGGAAGGGTTGAGGTCATAGGGGCACCGTAGGTGCACCTATTTCGAACCTGCGCGCCCTTTCGGGCACCCGCTCTCAAGGCGGGCGCGTTGAACCTGGCTTCGCTAACCCGGCAATGAGAAATAAGCAAGCAGAATACTTAAAACTTCTCTGCATCATCTATCAGCATATCAGGAATATCTCCTTCAAGCACGGGATACATGAGTCGACATCGTGCACAAACAATCCTATTTTCCTTGCGTTCATATCTTATTTTACCTTTGCACTTTGGGCAGGCTAGAACTAGCAATAGCTCTTTTGGAACAGCCATGCTAATGCGCCGCTCAACGCTTAAGCAGCTTGTGCTTCTTTATGTACGTCCATATAGCCTTTGTCATCTTTGAAGGTGGTAAATCCTTCTTTCCGACTATGGCCGCCAGCTTGGCATCTGGACGTATAACGATTCCGCCGAAAGGTTTCTTTGCCATACCCAAACAATTGTTGGCCTTGCTTAAATAATTGTCGCATTCAGAGGCAGGTAAGTAGTAACTAATGGCAGCAACACATGGCTGGCATAGACAAAGACAAGCCAAACCAACAAGTACTTGAGCATCCTTCCAACAGCCGACCATTTCAGGAACTTGCCAAAGGGATATTTGAGCCCACCTATAACGAGCGAGGCGGGTTCTATCGGAAACGGCACAGAATTTCCGAACACTATCAAAGCCGCGCCCCATTTGTCAGTCCATTTCAGCCATGTCAAATATTTTTGCTTCAACCATCTCTGGAGCAGGCCTTGACCTACCAACCTCCCAATCGTATAGTTGAACGCCAAGCCTACAAGATTGCCCACCACAGCAATTATTGCAACAATCAGCGGATTGTGGCCTAACAAACAGTAGTAAATAAATGGCACCTCGGCAGGAAAGAAGATGAAAAACAGCGAACCAAACACAGAAATGTAGAACAGTCCTAGCAGTGTCTGGCCTGTGATTTCGCGGAATATCGAAGCTGTTGCCGGATTCGCCTTTATGGCAGCGAACAATTGTGCATGGAAAAGAAAATAGACAAGTGCCGCAGCGATTATCAGGATTGTTACAGTAACGAATTTTCTCATAAAACAAATGACGCGTGGTCAATTAAATAGCTTCAAGTTTATATTTTTCCATCAATCGCATATTGTAATCTCTGAGTTTTGGTAAAATCCTTTCAGCATCACGAATATACCCTTTATTATTATTCAAATTTAATAATTTAATCATTTTTCCAGCTTCCTCCACATATTTCGTTATTTCTTCACTGCAACAATCTTTTTTAAAATCCGGTAGTTCAGAGCCTTCTTTGTATTTTCTTGTTATAGCTTGGATATTCTTTTCGAGTTTACATAATTCTGATCTAATATCCCGTTGTAATTGCTTCGATTGTTCTTCTTCATTTGTCATAGTATCACTATATAGTAATTATTATTAGCGAAAATTTAAAGCTATCATTTTTCAATATATCCGTATCACGTTGCACTTTAGGGAAACCTCAACAAAGTGCTTTGCAACGCCGCTACGGTACATAGAACATTGGTTCTCGGGTTGATTGTCTATTGCTTCGCGTGGGCTGTGCGCAAGTCAAAGCAAGTTTCTTCACTGCATGGCCGCCGTCTGGTTTATCATACATTTGCCGCTAATGCACAACGTTGTATAGGAACATGGTTCCTTGGCAGGACATTGTGTTATATTCTTGCTTTGGCAGTACTTCGTATTGGCATAGTTCCACTCTGCCACATACTTCTTGTTTATGCCAATCAAGTCTGGGCAATCGCAACAACAGTTCTTAGAGGGGCAGACAGCCACACAGTCGGTATCTGTTGTGCACTTTGTCATGAAAGAGGGTGGTCCACCACTAATAAACGGTATGTTGGTAATGCAACCAGCAATGAAAATAAGTGCTGTTACTAATGCTATCAATACCAGTCGAGGCATGATAAAAATGTGCTTTCTTGGCTATTAAAATTATTTGGTTTCCTTTTTGCCTGACAAAAATTTGAAACCATAGCCTGCTATCAGTAGTGCTATTCCTGCCACAAGTGAGTACAGGAAGTATCGCATTATGGCGGCAAACAGCGGGTCAAATAGTGCCGATATGACAGCCTGGGCCTCGGGTGGCACATGTATCAATGATTTTGATATTCCTATAAAGAAATAGCCCACGCCTATAATGAGAAACGACCAGCCGAACGCCTTGAGCGCACTTGGAATTGAACCAGCACCCCAAGCCATGATTATTCCGCCGAAAATGGCAACGATGAGAAAATAGATATTGATACTGCTGAAGAATTCGTGGGCCATAGAGGATGCAAACAAGACAAAAGGCGCTTCCTCCTTGAGCGCACCTGAGCGAAGACATTCGATATATGAGCAACCATAGTCTTTGTAGTAGAACATATCAACAATACTTATGGCCATCAATCTCGGTATATCCGAAGCTGATGCTGAATTGACATCGGCACAGCTGAGGGTTATAGTGATGTTGTCAAAATGCTTTGTCGCAGTCGACACGCTTGTGTTGGCACACATTGACCTGAAATCTGAAAGTATGGCTTCATTTTGACCTGGCTCTATCTGCTGTGTAATGGTTGATGTGATAATTTCACTCAATACTGGTTTGATGTTTGAATATTCTGTGAAGCTTGTTAGTGTAAGTGTTATTATCATCATAACAAAAGCTGTAATAAAAATAAATCCACCTAAACCCTTTGCGATACTACGTAGTGCTGGCATGGATGTTATTCGAAATCCGCGCTTATAAAACTACTATTGACTAAACACAAAAAATAAAATTGGCCGGATTTTGAAAATTATCTTCGGCCTTTTCTTGCATGCTTCGTAGTAGATGGTTTTTTAAGCGTTGCAGCTATAGCGACAGCCGTTGCTACCATCAAAGCCACGAACAGTGCGAAGCCATCACCAGATATCGCACCAACTATTGCTGCAAGCGGGTTGAAGGGTACACCTTTCTCGTGTACTAGCTGTGCCTTCTTTACAGCTGCTGCAACCGTCGTTGCCTTAGCACCACGCAACTTCAGTTTGACCTGCTTGGCCAGACCAGCTCGCTTGACTTTTAAATTGGCATCAAACTCAGGCTCCGGACTACCTGTTTTGCTGAGAACGAAGAGTGCCGTTTTGGTCTCACCAGACAAGAATGTCTGCATACAGCTTGCCGATACAAGGTTGCCTGCATCATCATAGAACCCTGCTATTTTATAGCCCGAAGGTACGTTCAAACACAGATTGACATCCCAATCGACATCGCTTGTAAAGATGAAAGGATACAATTCATTGTTATCCTCCCAAACCACATTATCTGGATATATCACTGTAAGCTCAGAACCTGTCACAACTGTCTTGCTACCACCTTTGTAGCTGACCGTACCGTCCTTCTGTATAGTCTTTATCACTTGCATATCTTTCGTTGCGAGCTTTGCCGGCATACCATTAACTGTTGTGGCAACAAAATCGCTTGCTGACTTTGGCCTGCCAATCGTTATGTTCTTTCCTGTGCTGAAATCTATGTAGCGAGCAAGCACAAGAAAATCGCCTGTGTTTGGCTCTGGTGCTAGGCAACTACCCGTGCTATCAGTTAAACAACTGCCAATTATTGCTGAACTGAGATTGTAGTCATCAAATATTGCCGCATAAAGTGTGCCTGAAGGATTCTTACCATAAGCTGCCTGGAAGGTCGGGTTGTTTCTATCATAGACCCTTATCTCAACAAATTCCAACGGCAACTTGCAACTACCTGCACCGCCTTCACATGCGCCGCTCTTGGCTTGGTCAATAATGTGTAGCTCAACCGACGTCTTATCAGCTACTGGACAACCAGTGAATGGTCCTGCCACACCATCACAAATATCGACATTGTAATCCCAATAGCCATCATTGTCAGCATCTGTATCTATACCGACAAATTGGCTCTTTGGTGTCTCAAGGTTTCCTGCCACATCAATTGAGGCAAAGCGGACATAGTTCAGTCCGAGTGTAGTCAGTGTTATACTGCCTGTATATGCAGTATTCGGTGTGCAAACATTGGATGTATCGATGCAATAGAATGTTTGTGCAACACCAGAGTGTGCATCTGTTGCAGTGAGTGTCACGCTCGCGGAGTCACGATACCAGCCTGGAAGTTCTGTTATTGCTGTTCCGGTAACAGTTGCGGTTGTTGTCGGCGGGGTCGTGTCAATTGAGAAGCTCACGCTCTTCTGGCTCTCGGTGTTGCCCGCATAATCAGCCGAGTAGAAGGTGACACTGTGGCTACCATCGCCTGTCACCTTAAGGACGATAGGTGATGCACCGCTCTGCTGAATGCCATCCGCTGTATAGAACGTCTGGGCACAACCAGAGATATCATCCGTGCACTCAAGGATGACGCTGACTGGTGTTGTATACCAGCCGTTGTTGATATTACCAAACAACTCAACTGTCGTGGTCGGCGCGACCATATCAACAGTTGTACTGACAGTGTTCGACTCGTTGCCTACATTGTCAGCATTGTCCTCCGCATTGACTTTGTAGGCATAGCTGCTGCCATGGCTCAGTCCGCTGTGCAAATATTCCCTCACGGCAGGTGTTGTCTGTGTAAGCAGGTAGAACGCTCCTGAATTAACGGAGTTGAACAGGTTGTACAGCTTGACACCTGAAGCAAGAACACCTGGGTCTGTCGATTCGGACCAGCTGACCGTTACTTCAGCTGTATTGATATATGTTGGGAGGCTGTCCACAACAGGTGGATAAGGTGGTGTTTTATCAACAATAACATCTGCATAGTGCGGACCGAAAAGGTACCAGTTGCCTGCATTGCTGAGCGCTATGACTGTCCACATATACTTTGTGTTGTCTGCAAGACCGGTGTCTGTGTACTCTAGTTGTGTGCTTGGCAAACCTTCTTCTGTGATGACCTGGGGTTGCTGACCTATAAGGCAATCGCCTTCAGGATCAGTTGTCTGACAGCGTGTGACGTAATAGGCCGCTACCCCCGAGGGTGTGCTCAGTGGCTCCCAAGTCAGCGTAACAGATCCATCGTTGTCCCACATGCCTGGGTCATTAATGGCCACTGCTCCAGTCCAGATGGAAAGTGGCGGCTCTCCGGGGAAAGGTTCGGACTGTGGAGCCACCGTCGAAACATAATATTCTATCTTAATTATCTGGAAATGATGTTCTTCGACGGCTGAACCAGAAACTGCCCAATATTCGAGCGTGTGTACGCCCTCACCAGTAACATTAAATGCTTGTGGAGAACTGCCTGTCTGTTCTTCACCATCATCGATTTTCCAATGTAGTACAGGTGGTTGGCAACCTCCGCTTGCAGTTAGCGTTACTGAGACATTTGAAAGATACCAGCCGTTTTCACCCTCCTCACCAACAAGCGTTATGTTGCTTACAGGCGGTGCGCCGCCACTTATCCAGCCATTCGGGAAGGCCCAAGGTAACCAATCCTTACCGCCTGTGAAACTGTAGGGTGTATCGCAAATGCAATCTCCACCTGGCTGATCTTGATTTGGACCGCTTTTTACATCATTACAGCCTTCGGCAGGCGTATCATAATTTGAGAAGTAATTACCGCCTACAGGATAGGTTACATTGAAGAAATTTGAGCTAAAGTCACTATATATTTGACTAACATAATAATAAAAGTTATTGTTGAATATTCTGTTGTTATTGGCATAGTAGGTCCAAATATTGTAACGATTTTGTTGGGCTGTATTGTTGGTTACGATGTTGTCGGAGCTGTGTTCGAGACGGATCCCAGCGATCAAGCTATTTTTAACTATGTTGTTTGTTATATAATTATTCTTAGAAGTGTAGATCCAGATACCATGGTTCTCGTGGGAGTCGACCAAGTTGTTGGATATAGTGTTGTTGTTGGAGCTGGAGTAGAGGGAGATGCCGCGGTACTTATTCTTATAGGCAGTGTTACCAGTTAGGGTGTTGTTGTTGGAGTTGTAGTAGAGGTAGATGCCATATTGGCTGTTATTGTAGACTGTGTTGTTGGTTAGGGTGTTGTTGGAGCTGGAGTCGAGGAAGATACCAAGCTGTTTGTTTGAGTTGGCTGTGTTGTTGGAGAGGGTGTTCTTGGAGCTGTCGGCGAGATAGATGCCATGCTCAATGTTGTTATTGGCTGTGTTGTTGGTTATTTTGTTGTAGAGGCTGGAGGAGAGGTAGATGCCACGTTGAGTGTTTGAGTTGGCTGTGTTGTTGGATAGGGTGTTGTTGTTGGAGCTGGAGTAGAGGTAGATGCCATTGTAGTTGTTATTGGCTGTGTTGTTGGTGAGAGTGTTGTTGGAGCTGGAATAGAGGTAGATTCCGTATGAAAATTTTGAAATAATAC
>JAHLMS010000010.1 GCA_018920245.1 Candidatus Aenigmatarchaeota archaeon | reverse complement strand
TGTTTTCCAAAGCACTCTTGTCTATGGCTTGACACCTGTATATGACCTGTCTACAACCCTCGGTCCATGCCGCTTCTGCTGACATCGCGCCAGCTGGCTTGAAGCCGCCCATGAACAGCGCGACCATTGCCAGTAGCACTATCACTGCTATCGCTATCACAACCAGGATGTTCACCGGCAGTTCGATTCCCTTTGGCATTGCTTTACCTCCTCTTTTTGAGTTTGTTGAATGAATATAAATCATGGACACTTACAGATATCTGTTTTACACTTATTCTTATCATCCTTTATTCCGTAACATTTCTCACATAAATTTAACAGTGTATCGGTGCCTGCCACGAGATTGTTTGTTCCGCATACAACATTTTCTTGCAGTTTGAAAGTTGATGGATCACCGCAACCAGCTGCAACGAAACGGTTGCATGTGAGTGCCGTTACTGTTTGCAAATTCGTACCGCTGGATGCAGGCTTCCAGACGCCCATAAACATGGCTAGCAGCGCTATCACGACGAGTATGCCGAGTATCAGAATTATCATTGTACTTATGGGCAACTCCGCGCCCTTTGGCATGGCAATTTATTGGGCGGCTTACTTATAAAGGTTTCAGCAATTGCAGAGTGTATGGCAGTCGGTGTTGTAGTATTCTTTGGCAAGTTCCTTTAAGTTATCATTGTTTTTGTTGCCATCATGCTTGACATCATAGTTGACCTTTATTTTATCACAATCAATGCATCCCTGGGCCTGAAATGCTTGGCATGCATTGTTCTTGGCCGTCTCTAGGTCTATGCCGCGCGTGGCAGGCAACCAGCCACTATAGAACAAAACCGCTATGGCGGCCAGCGTTATCAACGCCAGAATTATGATGATTAGCATGTTCACCGGAAGCTCGGCACCGCGCATGAACAGAAATTGTTGTACCAATATTTAAATCATTTGGAGAAAGTTGTGAGTGTCCTGAATTTTAACACGAGCGGGTCCTTGGAATATGCCTTGCTGTTGTCGTCAGTTATCATGAAGGCGAACTCTGCGCTGAAGCGGTTCTGTGTGCCTACTGTCTGGCTGGCATCAATCTTGAACCTCAGGCCCGGTATTCCATATACATTCCTATAGAGGTCCTGCAGGTAAGTTGCCATTGCACTGGCTATATCTGTGGCAATTGTTTTCGCATTGCTATAATCGTCCAATGAGAGCAGACCGGGTTTCTCGCCAAAGCCACACAATATTGCACGTTCGGGCATGCCCGAGATGTCAACATAATAATAGTTGCTATCCTGTTCGGTTGGTGTTATCTCTTTGCATAACTCACATTTGACGTCAGTACATTTGACAGCTGTGATGTTGAACTTGCCATTAGCGGTTGTCGTCAACGACTTGGCTATCTTCCATCTTTCATTCTCAAGTACTTTTCGGCCAACGGATACGAGCTCGAAATAGCTGCTGTTCGCGATAGTGTCGTATTTTATTGGGGCACCTATGGTTCCGGAGACCCTGCTGTCCGTTAATGAGAATGTCTGGTTGCCTGTTATTCTGAAACATTTGGACGTTATCAGGCCGCCTGAGCTGCTGCCACATGGTGCTTTGTCGTAGTCCTTCGTTGTTATCAGCGGTAGCCCAAAATCCAAGCCCCTCTCACGATAGCTACCTTTGTAAGTACCTGTTGGTAGGCCAGATTCGATTGCTTCGTCTAGTCGCGCCCTCATTTGGTCGAATGTAGGACCGGTCTCAGACCAGTAATCGTTTGCTGCTAGAAGTTTTTTGGCAGCATCCTCGCCTACAAATTCGACTGAGGCTAGAGATATCTTACGCAACCACTCGACCTCGTGAACGCTGGAAACTGCTACATCACCGTGCAACAGTGCAGACATCGTCATTCCGCCTGTAATGTTCACTATGAGAACTATAATGATGTAGCTAACTATCAGTATCATCGTTCCGACAACTGGAATTGCAAAGCCTTTCCTCATAGAAATCAACACGGACACGTCTTACATTTGTTATCACAGCAGCAACCGCTCACACACTGCTCGTTTGAGCTGCATATATTGCCGTCTGAAAGCAAGTTTGTACCTCTTATATACATCTCTATATAACCATTGCCGTTCAAAGAAGGTATCATGTATCGAACCTTTTGTAGTATAATGACGTTGCCTGTCTTGTCGAAGTTTTTGTCCCATAATTTTATCGTCTGAGTTCTTGTCTTTAATATAATAAGAAATGTTTTTTCGTCCAATGTCGGTATCCAACCGCTAGTTACCAGCGCAGACGTAAATGCGGCACTGACCTTACGTGTTTTGCCTTCAATCCAGACGGTATCGCTGTCCTGTGCCACTGCAGCTGCCAGCAGTTTCTTCAGCGGCATACCTGTTGTCGGGTCCGTAACCTCCATTAGTGCCAGTAGACCGGCCTCCTGGCTAATAGGTACGTATCCAGACTTTACTGTAAGTGTATAGTTTATTGGCCCAATGTGTAAAGCCTTAAGGCCTCCTGATATATTATCCATATAAAGCACAAGCCCGCCCAAGAAATACCCCATACCTATCATGAACATAAAGGCTATCAATTCACCGAGAAGTGTTATGCCTTTACACCGCTTACTCCACATACACGACCGCCGTCCCTGCATATACTGTGTTACCTTTATTGATTGCAACAGAAAAGCTGCGATAATTGATTTCGGCTGTACTCGAATTGCCTAGCGTCCAGCTGTCTTTTTCTGTATCGCTCACAACAACCTTGTATTTGCTGAACCTTATGCATGGAAGATTCTTGTTGGAATACATGTTGAGTTTTGTCGCGTTGAACAAGCCGCGCACAGGCGCGCCATCTACAGCAGGCACTGTAATGTCCGAACATGCTAGTATCGCTTCTCCAAGCATTGTCGCCTTGCGCTGTCCTGCCGCGAAGTCTTGTATAACAGAGAAATTTGTTATAGAGAAAAATACCAACAAAATGGAGAGTGTCAAAAAACCTATCTCCATTATCTTCAAGAAAAGGTCAAACAGTTTCGTTATGCCTTTCATGATTACCGACCTGTGCTTACACCTGCTCTCTGTTCTTCGAACTCGATCGTCAGCGTGTTACCTGTCTTCACGGCGCGTAATATACCGGGCACAGCCTCATTAGTTCCACCACCCCTCTCATATGCAGGTTTGAACTCGTATAGATGTAGCACCCGTGGTTGCACTGATATATCAGGTGGAACCGTGAAACGTGTCGGATTTGGTGGTGCCTGATACGGCTTACATTTTCCAGCCGGGCATTCAGGAGTAACATTTATGTAAAATTCTTGTGGGCTGTTGCAGTTTGGCTTGCAAAACAGCTCAACGTTAAAAACGCCCTTGACTTTGATGCCCCAGCTGTAGTTACCCGGAGCATATGCAGCTGCTGTGAGCAATGCAGCAGTCTCCTCCTGGACCCTGCTGGGATCGGACTCTGAAATAGCATAAAGAGCTGTGAACACAGGCACGCGCAGGAATACGCCAAACAACAGGACCATTATCGCCAGTCCTGTACTGAACATGAGTATCCCAAATATGATGCTGCCTCGCATTCAACCGCCCCAGACGCATTGGCCGGCTGTCTGCTTCATGCATGGTTCGGACATGGGTGTGCCGGATTTTATACCCCTGTTCGGCCAGCCCGACCACCATTCTCCATAAGCATATATGGCCATACAAATATCCGGAAGCATAGCATTCAATTTTTTCGAGGTCTTCATTCCAGCACGGGTCCATTTGCCAGAGAGTTTTCCAAGTTTCGAGAGCTGTGTGGTCCCGAGCTTGGTCGCTGCTTTGCCTGTCCATGAACCTTTACCTAGTCCAAAAATCATGTCATACATGTCGCATGCATCTGCCGCCTTGTACCAGTCCCAGTAGCCCCAGTTGTCCGGATTTGCGGAGGAGTCTCCAAACGTATATGCCGATAATATTCCAGTAGCTACAAGTTTTCCTACCTCCTGTGCAGCTTGCAACGGCACACATGGGCCCGGACATATCATAAGCAGGGTCTGTGTGGCAAGACCACCTGCCAAGCCCCCACCAAACGTTATCCAGAGGTTCCTGTCTACATCTGGATTGCCCCAGAGCAGATTGTAATCTGCATAACAATAGTTGGCCGCACCCTCGCACTTGTTCTCGCCACTGGCAGGCGCTTTTATGCTACACTTGCTATTATCATCCTTCTCCATGGCAACGTATATGGTACCTCCTGAACGCCAGACCTTGGCCACGCCCACACACGGACTTACTGTGTAGAAGCGCGGATCCTTTAGATAATCAGCCGATGTTGCAAGGAAAATACCGTTCAGGAATATTGGAATGCGGTTCAATGTATCTGGAATCGGGCGCCACAGCTTCACAGAATATGCCTTGGCCTTCTCGCTGAGCGGATAGACTTCGCTATGACCTCCGTACATAGTCAGGATTATAGCGTTCTTGTTGTCTATGTTTAGATTCTGGGTGAGGCTCTGCTGATATTGTTGCGTCGACCAGCCACCGTAGAATGGATTGAAGAACGCGCGGAAGCGCATGACATCTATAGTCATTATGCGCTTGGCCCGCTTCGGGATGTTAGCTTTCCAAAGCACAGAGCTTGGGTCAGGGTCAACCTTGCCTGTCATCATAGTGAGAAACATTGAGGCCTCTTCCGGATCCTTCTCAAGCAGCTTCATATACTGTTTATTGAGCGCCTTATCAAATCTTTCTCTTGAAGAAATAAATCCGCAAAAAATTCCAGGTATACAAACACTTTCATAGGTTTCTCTCATCGCGGCGCGGTATTCTCTGTGAATCATTTTCAGCTCATCTATGCTCTTTCCTGTTGATTTTTGCCATCTTTTAACCATCTCTGGATATTGAGCTTGTATCTCGTCGAAATCCAATGCCATTTTACCAACAGGCAACTCTTTTTCTAGCTGGTACATGTCTTCGGATATTATGTCAAGGGCCTGCCGTTTCATACCTTTCGGCTGGACCATAATCCAGTTGTTTTGCTTCAAAATTGTTTCTGTATCACCCAGAAACTGGTAGAGCTCCTTTTCACTCACCGCATCCTTCTTAAATAATGTACGCCATGCTGACCTAAATGGATGGTCTTGCTTCCAAACACCGCCTATAATTTTTTTACATGCTTCTCTGTTCTGTAGGCAACTTATCTTGAAGTCACGGACGCGCCGCATGGCATCCTCGCGCTTCACAACATACTTGTCAATCTGGTTTCCCTCATACTTGGCTCCGGATTTCCAGATACGCCAGCGTGCGTGCAGGTTGTCTTTCCACTTTACATAAGCATTATTATACTTCCATTCCTTGAGGCCTTTCCATACCTTGTACCAGCGCTTGTAGGTTGGATTCTTCCACCACTTCCACTTCGGTGCTTCCCATATGCTCTCATAAACCGCACGCTCATTGTCCGGGAGTGTGGATAGAAAGCTTCTGAATATTTTGCGTGTTTGAGCGTCTTTGATTATCAGTTTTCCACCAACGTCATCGCACATGCCAGTCTTTGCACAATCAAACAGCCCAAGCTTGCGCAATATCGCTAGCTCTTCATCACCCTGTTTCTCCGCCAATGTTTCGACCACGGAAACACCGACCCTTTTCTGCCATTGATTGGTCCAGCGGTAAGTACGCAACATCTTCCATGCCTCGGAGCCCGGCTCAAAAAGATATTTGCCCTCACCCAATTTTATGACACCGTTATACGTGCGGCTGAGACCACTCACCTCGCCGTTTAGCGCCTTTGTGAATTCTAGTTCATTCTTGAACTTTGCTATCTTCTGGAGCGCAGCACGACCACCGCCCTCTCCCTTGAGCAGCGGTGCAACCCCGAATTTTTTTATCTGATTATGAATAGCTTCTCGCATCCAGCCTTTATTTGTCAAGCTGCGACCAAGTGATAGAAAACGTCCTAATCGGCTATTGCGCAGCGTGATCTTCCAGCCGAAGGCAGCAACACGGCCGGGTAATTTCAATGCACCCTTTATCACTGTCGATGCTATTTTACCGCTATATTTAGCTGCCTTTGTCCCATATTTGAAGGCTCCATAGAAAAGCAACAGGTTCATGGTTTGACCGGACCATGGATAGCTGTCCTGCCACATTACGTACCACGGCGCATCCGCACCCGGCGCTTCCTCATAGTACATTTGGTATAGTGGTATCGTGCCTGTCAAACCTTCTACATTGGATGTTACCAAGTTCATAACACCGCCAATTACTGGAAGGTCTACAGGCATCCATTTCGGTGGTTCTTGACAGAACCGCACAACTGCAGTAGCATACTTGCCCTCATCCTCAGGTTTTTTAAGGCTTGGCACTCCGTTCTCGAAGGTATACTGATCTGGATTTTCAGCAACCTTGGAAATTGCATCAGCAATTTGCAGAGCTGATGCACGTGCCATATCATCGCAGATAGGCTTGGTGATCACGCGGCTGAATATCAATATCCCGATGAGCAGTATAACTATCCCTATCAATATCCGTTTCACGTCCTCTACCATCTCGCCGCGCATTTTTCTTTCTCCTGTTTATGACGGACAGCCACAGTTCTGAGATGCGAACCCAGCACAGTTCGAGACACCGGCTGCATTGCAAAGCCAAATCATGCTCGCCTTGCCGTCCGGCTCATTTATACCTGTTGTTGCTGTATCTTTGTCAGCGGACTTTGGTATGCTGCATATAGTCCTGCTGACATCCTTGGTCACACAGTAGTTTAGGCAACAGTTTCGCAGGTCAGATTGGCTAAGACTGACACTAACCGATGTCTGGCCACGCCCGAGCATGATTATTCCTGCAACGAGCACGATCAGCCCGATTATCAGCAGTATCACGGTCTCGATCGCTATCCCTTTCATCCTTTAACCTCCTGATGGCGGCAGGCATGCATTGTCGCACACCGCCTTGCACTTGTTTATCGTATCTTCAGGTGAATGCATCTTGTACGAGGGATAAGTGCTAATGCAAGCATTGTAAACTTCATTGCCGAAGTCAGGTGGTAGCTGTTCGGCCTTGGCACAGTTATACTGCGTTGACCACTTGAAGCAGACCTTCTGCCAATTGTACTGCTGATGTATAACCGTTTCGCCGCCCCCTCTTAACGCGAACCATAGCACCACTCCGATGGCTATTATCAGCATAATGATTACGATGATGGTTGTAATGTGGATAGTGGCACGCATTTTTTCACCTCTCCGAACAAATCGCTATCATGGGATACAGATATGTCTTGTCACTGCTGAGCTTCCATGGTCTGTCTTCAGAGAATGCCAGCGGACTCGAGAACATCACGCTCATCCTCAACCTTCCATTACACTGCCCGTTCGGACACTGCCATACAATCAATCCTGGCTGGTGCGGCAACGAAAATATATTACTCATACAGCCATTGTTGAAATCAAGCGTTATTCCAAGGTCAGTGGATTTGTATACGTTGTATATACCTGATTTTGTCAGGTCGCCGAAACCTGTGTGATTGGCAGCATTCAGCCATGGTACCGGCGAATCGAAATACAAATCCGGGTATGTGCTGTACATCCAATCATCCAGGCCCGTCTGCACGGCCTTGAGTATTTCATCTGCGCTATAGCTTCTTTCCAGATCGAACTCGAAGTAGGGCAGGGTTATTACACCACTACTGTACCTGTAATTAAATGATGGGTCAAGATAGCGTAGCGAGTTGAGTATAGCTATCGTTGCATCTTCCGGACCCTCCGCAAAAGAATTGGCTGAGCAAGCATAGATGTTGAACTTACACACTCCATTACTTACGTTCAGGTCTGATAGCATCAGCTTCAGCCAGCCCGGCTTACCTTCCAAGCTTTCAGTGAACTTTGCAAAGATGTTGCCAGGCAATGTGGTGTTGGATTCTGCCTGGCAGATAGGATAACTCAGAGCCGGTTGACTGTAGGCTGTGACATAAAATTCGTCAATGTAACTGCAAGCTATTCCTTTCCATATAACATAAGCCTCGACACCATTGAGTTGGCCAGAATAATCTATACTCCTTGGACAAGGCGTGTGTGTTTTACATTTCTCGTTCGGATTGTTGTCATCAAACTCATATTCATCGAGTTTACAGTTTTCAGCTTTAGGATTGTCTGAACATTTCGGTAAATCACCATTGCATTTACCTTTTTCACTAACCTTGCATATGTATACAGTACTTGCGCAAATCCTTTCACCACCAGTAGTTATCCAAACAAACAACTTGTTGACAAACATATTTCCAAGCCAGAGCGTTTGCCTATTCTTACACAGTCGTATACCCCCAATATCTACCTCATCACATTTATCACATGGTGAGGTATCGGATTTATCTCGCTCTATGCATTTGAATACATTCGGGCCGTATATGGATGTATGAACAAGTGAAGTGGCATCAGCTTCGCAGAGTTTCGGGCCCGGGTCCCAAGAACCCGTGTTTGGATTGTAGACATCACCGCTCGGAACGCTTATTTTACAACCCTTCAAAATGTTTATATAATTTGAGAGAAACTCGGATTTTACATCATACAAACCTGTCACAGCTATAGGTTCCCCAATAACTGAGCGATTCAGGCCAGTCGCATACGCGTTGTACACAGCCTCCTTTAAATCCTCGCACAGCGATTTACCGGGAAGGTCGCAGTAATAGCAGCATGTACCGCTGTTGCACCAGAGGTCCTCAGCCGAGCCTGTGAAACAACTACGACAGTTGGTGCCAGAAGCAGAGCCACACTTACATCTATTGCACTTGTCTCCGCTGCATCCGCTACAATCGCTACAACTAACAGCGGTAGGTGGGCTGTTCAAATCATTTTTGAGCTGAGTGACATTTCTCATATCATCCGGATGCAGGTAGCCGCTGTAATCGTACCACGTGAACATCTCCTCTTCCATAGGCGCAGTCGCGATGGCGGACTCCTTGAGCAACATCTTTTCAGGTTGTGTTATGATGAGCTCCCACCATTTGAACCCGACGAGCGGCAGCACGAAGACCAACATGATTATCACCACTAGTATGCCGGCAAATATCTTCAGTATCAGATTTGTAGGTATCTTAATGCCTTTCATATCATTCACTCACAATGCGCGGCCTCGCCACGTTGTTATATTCATTGATTTCCTTAATCTTGTTTTCAGGGTCGACATGGACCATAATTTCGCGGCTGTCTAGGTGTTCGACATAGATTTCATTGCTACAAACGCCACCGACAGTGCAAGGTCGCAACTTGGTAATGCTCCCGCTTTTTACTATATCTGCACCTTTCCAAACCTCGTATGCGATGTTTTCAGCCGTGGCAGAGCCAATATTCCATATTTTTATGTAGGCCTTCCATTCAGTTGGAATATCTTTTTCATCTTGCTTTTTGGTAGCAGTAACCTGAAAGCTGATGTCCATATCAGTCACAGAGAGGTCCGGTCCAACAAGCGGGTTGCACTTGTTTGCGCAAACATCCTGGCAGCGCTCGAAATTGGTGATGCTCGAACCAGATATTTGTGGAAAAAGATTGGCGCACATAGTACCAGAAGAGCATATCTTGGATGAACTTTGATAGTCGCATAACATCGTTTTCTCTGTTCGAATCAGCTCGGCATCAATCTCTGCTAGCCCTTGTGTTTCGCAGCGCCGCGTGTACCAGCGCAGACATTCCTCCAAAAACATTTTAGACTCGCCGGTGCTCGCTTGCTGACCTGCCACACGCATACCGATGAAAGCTATCACGCCTAGCGCTGCAAGCATAATGATTGTAAGCACAATAACCGTAACATGCATAGCTGCTCCGCGCATACTATCACTTGCCCCAGAGGCCACTGAACTTACTGGCAGCCTCAAGGATATTGGGCCAAAGCACAAACGCGATTGCTCCACCTAATATGGCCAGCACTATCAGTACAATGATTATGTCATAGGTTGTCCATATTATGCCTTTTCGCATCGGTTCGCCTCAATATCACATTTTCTTCCGCCTTCACAATCGGAATCCGTTATGCAGCCACAGTGAAGCGGTTCGCTGTTCACGCTTATGCAAAGCATACCGTCAACATTCTTGCCCACACAATCCTCATTACCATTGTCACAGGTCTTGACAATAGGAATTGTGATATCCCTTTTCTCAATCATGCTCCCGCCGAAAAATGAGAATAAATAGAAACCCACAATAACAAAGAGTATAACAACCATACCAAGCATTTCAACTAAATCGATTCCTTTCATACTATCCCTTCTGCACGACTACGAATGGTGTGAGTACTATCGTGGACATGTCCGTGGTCTTATAGCAATAACCGTCCCCGTAGTCATATTTGAATTCGCCATTTGGATCGCATCCATTGCCTCTATCTGTGCGCTCAGTGAGCTTGAGCCTCGCATGCAGCCATATCGTCAACTTTATTTTTCCTCCATAGATGTCAGAATCATAGTAAATCACTTTCTCATTCAGATTCGTTTTATAGCATATGCAGTCCGACCGAATGTAAGACCCTGAATTGTCATAAACATTCCTTTTCTCGCTCCTACCATATGCACACCAGTCCGAACCAAGAACATTCTCGCACTCCTCGTATTCATCATAAATACTTGAAATTTCTGTTGTCGCACGTGATTTCGGAACATCAGAAGGTGTTGACTTTACCTTTGTCCATGGTTTGCCTCCGGCTAGGTTCAGCATCATCATGAAATTCTGCCTTGTCTGGCAATCTGCAGGATCGCCACCCCCACCTTGTCTGACTATACCATCACATAACATGTTGCGAGTCGATTGGTCTTCCGCATTCACCATAGCCCAATCAGTCAGTGCTTGGCTTATTATATATGCTATATGACCAGCATCACAGTCCTTTCCGTCTGTACACTTTCCCGGATCGCCTGAAGGCTTTTTGGAGAGATCGATGCTCCTATCCACTCTAAACCAGAACTCATTGGGAATATTGTTTGCAGTCTTCGTGGATGTCCATGTCTTTAGGTCTCCCTGTTCAGAGATGCTCAGTATATCCGAATATATCTGCATCACCGTGTCATCCCAAGCTGTGCCTACTGTTCTGCTACCACACAAGAATAGGTTGAAGCGGCAGTTACCGTCAGTGCTATAACTCATATTGACACCACCGACGACGAGCTTGTAGTGATATCCAGGTGGTAGCGTAGCACTATCGAACGACCAATCATTTACAAACAATCTTGGTATCGTAGCATCTTCATACATGTCATATTTCCACATGCTACCATTCGGCCCCATATACTGCCATGCACCACAGTCATTAAACCACCAATGGTAATTTGGCTGATTTGTGTAATCGTTCCTATAATCTGATTCATCTATGCTCGTCACACTGAAATGGCATAATTTCTGCCTTCCGCCTTCCACTGCCTCTTCCATTATGTCCTCGGCTCGGCAGTGCTTGAGTGCTTCCTTGAGCTTGGCAATATCGAGCTTGCCATGTGTGGCTATGTCAGGATCGATCTCGCATGGAGTACCATCCCACCCGGATATACAGTCCTTTATGCGTTTGCATATGTCAGGCTCGGCGGTTCGCGCGCATTTTGAGGCGTCGCACTTTTTACAGCTCCAGCAACGATTGGCGATAGTATATTTTTCAGTATTGATATAGTAGTCTGCTGGCAGCGTCATATTGCAGTCGCCGCAGCTGTGGCAATTTGTCGATCCAACATCGCACCATGCACAGTAGCCGCACTGCGGATATGTTCTTACGCATTGGTTCGTGTCAAGGTTGCATTTCATCCCACCAGTGCAGTCACTGTCACTAACACAGCTGGGTGTTTCACAATATGCGCAGTCCATACATTTGGTGCAGTTGTTGGTAAGCTCAGGGTTCAGCAGTTCAGGATTAGCTTCAATCTCCTTGTCTGTAATTATGTCACACCCCGTGCAGCTGCCACATTCTCTACAGTTCGGGTAAAATGCGCCATCCAGACCAATCGCACCCTTACAGCTCCAGCACTGGGTACATTCACCTGTTTCCTCATCACAATCCTCACAGTCACTGCACCAATTTATATCGGGTTTGGTCGCGTTGAAGGCGTTGCTGAAGTCACCATAGCTGCTACAATCGCTACAGTCGGTGCATGCCTGGCATTCCTCCTTCTTTTGCCAGGCACCACTGCTATCTACAGAATAATCCGTAGAAACAAAATAATCGCTGGCTTCAGAATAGTTCTCGGCCTTGCATGGTAGCGGACTACTTGGTGTGCACAGCGTATCGAAGTCGTCTCTCTCATAGACAAGATGATCATACTGAATATTATATTCCGTCGGTTCAGGACAGTCTATCGCGGCCTGTTCGGGCGGGCAGAGTGTCTTCTCCAGCTCGCTGTCACAGACGCCGTTGCCGCACGTGTGGACCAAAAAGAATTGGGCCACATTGGTCCTGTAAGGCGTAGCAAGCAGGAAAATAAAGGCGAAAGTTGCAGCAGAGATGAGCACTATAATGAAGATCTGTGAAACAACAAGACCGCGCATGCAAAATTAATCTTAAAGCTGGCATTTATACCTTTGCTTAGCATCCGGCTGCAGTCGCGTATGATGCGAGCTGTGAGAAATGCAAAGGTGTCAAATACAGCAGGGCGCAAACGAAGAAGCGTGCGAGCGGCCTCAACATGCCAGACATATGTAAGAACACCAGCCCAACCAGAACGCCCACTATTATACCAGCCGCGATAAGCCACATTCGCATCTCATTCATGTTCCAACACCTGCACACACTACGGCGGCGGGATTTATGTGGCCGCCGGATATCGTGTTCAAGAAGGCCGTTATCCCTAGCGTGAGCGCGTTGAACAATATCATGCATGTCTGCCTGGACCACCCATGGGTTATTATGTTATATATAATCGGTGTTATCACTATCACCGCGATAATCGCTATTATCATTATCACTATCATCATTGGAGTTATCCCATGCATTACTTACACCATCCTAGCTCCTGACCAGTAAGCATCTGGAAGCCGCATTTGATCCAGTACAGCACGTCACCGCCCTTTGGCGCAATTATACGGAGCACGATTATGAGTATCACTATGAAGGCCAGTACAAGTATTATCGTCGCTACCAAGCCGAGGTAGTGTTCTGAATTGTTCATCAGCTCACCGGTGCTATGTGAACTCCCATTACGCCTGTCAAATAAAAGTATGCGACTACAACCAGCACCAGAGCGGCTAGCAGGAACATACAGATCGCTATCGTCTCGCTTATCAGCCTCTCTGCCATGCCATCACCTCATCGTACTATACTCATCGCATGCTCTATCAGTTTGGGCACCCATGGCGCGAGCAGCACCGCGATCGCTACCAGTAGCACGAATAGCGCTATCTCGAACATCAGCTTCCACGATAACTCTATCGTCATTCAACCAAGCCTCGGAACGGGTATGTTGAATCCCCATAAGCGCTGCGCGAGCAGGCTTATCACGAGCAGCCCTATTATCGCCACTACTATCCAGTACAACAATATCGTTTGGATGCCTCTCATTTGCATCCGCACTCCTTTCTACAAGCCTCGGCGGTAGTGATATTATAATAATTTTTGCAGAGGGTCCATAAATTGTCCTCCGTGTCGCTTGTGCCTGGGTCCTCGGAACCATCCTTGTCCGCATCGAAGCCATTGATAATGACCGATTTCAGGTCGTTCTCGCTGCACAGCGGTATGTTCGCGGTCGGCGTGCAACAAAGCTTATTCTTTAGCTCGCTGCATGCCCTCAACTTGGCGTCATTGACCAGGTATGTGGCCTTGACGTTGCCTGCTATCTGCAGAACTATTAGTAAGAATATAACGGATGCAACGACAGCGACCAACACATTGAATATGTTGACCATATCAAATCCCGAACATCCTTATCGGATTGAAACCCGTGAGGTACATGGTGATGAAGATAACGGCTAGCGCCAGAGCTATTATGAATAGTATAAGGTAAAACAGCATCTCACGCTCTATGCCGCGCATGGATATATTTGCATGGTCGGATTTAAAAGCTATACAGTCGGCGTCAGCAGGCTTTCGAGCGTGCCACCGAACATCGTGTACGTGATGTACCAAGCCAGCACGTATACTATGATAGCAACTATCAGTATTTTGGCCATTGTATTGCGTTCGCCTATGACATCCTCGCCATACTCTATGCGATTAAGAAACACAGATATCAGCACGGCTGTTTCGAACATGTAGAGACCAACTATCATCTGGAAGCCTGACGCGGTTATAGGCAGCGTGCCTCCCAGCATGCCTGGACCGAAGAACAGAAGGTTTTGCATTGGTGTCATGCCCTCGCCGCTTACCACGAGCTGAGAGAGCTGCGCCCCGATGCTGGAAAGTATCTTGAGTATCACCATTGCCATGGTCACTGTCACGCCAGCTACCATTGGTGCGAGGAACATTGCAAGGAAACGCATGGATGATGTGGTCTCGCCCAGTATCTCCGCTATGTCCTCCTTGACCTCATGTATGCCCTTTAGGTACTGTGATATTGTCATCATGCTGTCTGCTGCAGCGGCCAGTGATTTGCGACTCGCTTCGAGTATGGTCCGCATTATCGATGCTATCAGTTTGGATGGATAGTTCCATATAGCACCCACTTTGTCATCGAAGAGCGCCTGCTCAAAGGTATAGCCAAGCCGCATGTTTTCATTGACCTTCTGGAACATATCGGCTATCTTTAGCCCCTTCATATTTGCTATTGCACGTTCGATGGCTGTTTCAACCGGAGCACCGCCCGATAGCGCGTTCCCCAATTGGAACAGCGCGACAGAGAACTCGCTCTCGATCTTTTCTATGTCCGCACGTATTTTCAGCTTCTGTGCTGCATCCAGCATGCAATATGTAATCAGACCTGTCGCAATGCCACCTATAGCCATTATCGAGAACACCACAGATTCGAAGGCTTCAGGATTGCTCATACCAAACCAACTGAAAGCAACAATAGGCATACTGACAGCCACTGCAATCGGCCAGATAGGCACGGTGCTCTTTCCTAACTTAAACCTTCCCAGCGCAGGCGCTCCTTTGGCTTTCGAAATGTCAGGCTGGGAGAATGTCGGTGGCTTTGTTGAAAGCACGTATGACATGAAGAAATATACAGACATCGGCAGCAGGATGTCATAACCGAAGAACAGGAACACGGGTTTGACGACATCTGACATGAATATGAGCATTATCGGGAATAGTACAAGGCCCATGACAGGTAATAGCACACCCATTGCATGTAGCATCGCCATTGGCATGCGCAAACCGGATGCATATCGCTTGGCGCGCTCACGAGTGCCGTTAAGGATGACAGAGATGGTTTCATTGAACAGTTGGTCCCTGCGTTCAGGCCCTACGCTGCCTACACCGCGCAGCATGTTCAGCGCTTCTGCGAACTCCTCGTTGATGTGCTTCCAGCGCTCCACATAGCTCGATATGGCAATATCAGCAGTCGGATATACACCAACCTCTATGTCCCATATGAGCTTCTTGAGGTCCCATGCCAGTGGCCCTTCAAGGTTCTCAGCAGCAAATTTCAATCCGCCTTCCAGATTCGGTGAACTGCGCATGAAAACTATCATGTATAATATTCCCAGAATAGTGTCTGCTGACATGCGCATCTGGACGGTACGGGCTGATGTTGCCGGATAATTATAGATGTAATATGCTGTACCACCAGCGACACCGAAGGCGAATATACCGAAAACGGGCCCTATGCCGAGGAACAATCCTATGACAATTAGGACGCTGAACACAATGCCGACCAGCGCTGCCAGCGAGACTACGCCTGTTGGCGTGGCGTTTATGTATGCGGCCTTCAGTTGCTCATCTATTGCGGCTGCTGAGCTGCCAGTGATTTTTATCGGCAGTATCTTTTCCGCCGTCGCTGCAGCACGCTCGAATAACGTGAAGGGCTTGGACTTGACTTCTGCAAGAAACTGCCTGTATTCGGCCGGCTTGGAAGGCGCAAACTCGGGTTTGCCCTTCGGCGGCACCTTTATCTCCATCATTTTCAGGACCTTGGAGTACTCCGCACGCTTCTCCTCCTCGGCAGCCTTTCGCGCCTCTTCCTCCTTTTCCTTCTTGCTCTTGAAAAGTGCCAATACTATCACTTCTTTGCTATGCTCTTGAACCACTCCAGCCACTCGTTGTAGACGCGCTCGCTATCCACTATGCCGGTTTCTGTCCTGGAACGCTCTGCCAGCTCGTGGAATTTCTGATTAGAAAGCACGCAGGTCGGCGCCTCCATCAACTCCTTGCGGCCTGTCTGGTTCGCTATATCAACGATGGTCTGCAGCACCTTCGCACGCAGACCGATATTGTCCCATACGCGCTCCCACCTGCCAGCCCAGCCTGGTGTGCGCATTGCAATCTGATTTAGAATGAAAGATTCTCCGTTCAGCAACGTATCAGTCGGTCGCAGAGTGTCCTCGTTCGAAGAATACTCCATCAGATTCACAAATCCGTTCTCCTCTACAGGGTCGCGCTGCCAGTGTTTGCGTACCTCCGTCACTTCCGTGACGCGTCTGAATGTGCGCAAACCATCGGGCGTGCGCAACTTGTTGCATATGACAACAAGGTCAGTGGCCTTGAAGGACGTTGGTGGCACTCCCAAGTCGTTGACGACACGGTCGAACACACCGTAAGCAGACTCGCCGTGTATGGTTCCGGCGACGACATTGGCCATGGCACCGATACGCATCGCCTCGTACAGAGCCTTCGCCTCCACGGATCTGACCTCGCCTATGAACAAGCATGAGTCGCCCAGACGTAGCGCGGTGCGCAACACTTCCTCTGCAGGCAACTCCAGCTCGACCCTTGTAATCACAGAGCGCGACTTCAGCCGCTCGATGTTGTAGCCAAGCTCGCGCAACGCTTCGACAGGAAGTTCAAAGGTGTCCTCAGAACTAATAATCCTATAATAAGGCAGTATCTGTAACATCAACGAGCCGAGCAGGGAGCTCTTGCCTGCGCCTCGTGTGCCTGCTATAAGAATCGTTCTGCCATAGCTGGCCATGAACCACATCAAGCCGCCGAACATTGGGTTGAACATTTTCTCGTTTATGAAAAGTGGGAACGTCCATGGCTTGAACCTGTGCCTTCTCAGGGCGTACGCTATGCCCTCGGGCGAAAGCCTTGGATTTATCGCAGTCACTCGGGCGACACCGCCAGGCACAGCTATCTCTGTGTCCAACACGGGGTTGGCCTCGTCCAGCGGCCTCCCGGAAATCAGCCTGAACCGCGTGGCCCAGCGGTCACCGTCGGCCTTCGTTGGAACGAGATTAGTCTCACATTCCTCAAAATCTTGGTGATTGATGTAAATTGGTAGCTCGCCCATAGGACTGTTGATGAAAATGTCCTGAATTTTATCGTCAGCCAGCAACAATTCGATGACACCAAGGCCTGCTGTATGCCTCGTGAGTATGTCAGCCAACTTCTCCATTTCAGCCTCCTCATGATTCAGATGCATGGTCTCAGAAAGGTCCCGGAGCAGGTCAAGGCTGAGTGTGCGAAACAGTTCGCGCAATTTCTCCTGCTCACGCATTTCGAGCTCGCGCGGGCGGCGCTCTTCAAGGACACGCCTCGCAGCGTCCAGCAATGTGTATTCGGTCTCGCTGAGCCTGAACTCAGGCGGTGTTATGAAATAAACCGGGCGTATCTTGCCGGGCACGCGGAATATCTCGACGTCTGCATCACGTATCTTGTAGCGCGCTATTGTCTGGCCTCCAGCAGGTGGAAGTGTCATGAATTTCGTGTACATGAAGTTGGGTCTGATGGTTGGATGAAAGAACTTCCTATATAATGTGCGGTCTGCAATCTTGTATGCTGTCAAGAAAGGCTTGGCCTTCTGTATCAGCGTGCATTTCTCGAGAATGGCCTGCAAGGGCATCAATGCGTTCTCCAAGTAATGTTTATAACATATCACATCTTCTGGCTCGGCATGTGCAGCCTTGGCGCGTAAGTGCCTCATCTCCCTTATCAGATTTACGTATGCACCTATAGGGTCTCCGCGCAGCTGTATTGTCACAGTATCATGGAGCCATGTGTACCACGTGCCGAGATATTTCTGACACAACCTGTCTGGCGGCACTATGTTCCTTGTGGATACCAGCTTCGAGCGTAGTATCTCGTTCAGCGCATCTGCAATCTCGACCAGCATCCTTGTCTGCTCTGCATCGTACTCGTAATCGCGTGTTTCCGAAAGAACTATTGATATCACTTTCTTCTCTTCCATGAGCTTGTCGATTATGTTGGCCATCACATTGTCGTAATCCTCTATGGACGGCCCGAAAAGAGAGCCCATAAAATTGACGCGCATAACGCCGTCCGTCACGGTATGTTCGAAGACCATGCAATCACTGGATAGTTTTATATCAGGACTATTAAATATATTAATCACTCATGTGAGGTTTTATAGCATGGCTGAGCGTGATATCGAGATCAAGGTTGACGAGCTCGTGCGTCGCTCGAACGAAATAATGAGGCGCCTGCGAGCGCTCGAGGAACGGGATAGCATCATAGAAGCTAGGCTAGGAAGCGTGCAGGATGCGATGCTGCGCATGACTGAAGATATCCGCAAGGAATTCGAGAACATGGACGGCAAGATGAAGGATTTTGAGAACAGGCTGATAATTGCGAACAACGAGATTGCAAAGATAGAGAAAAACATGGAAAAAATGGCGCGCAAAACTGAACTCACTGAACTAGCGTCCCTGATAGAGCTTTACAATCCTCTGAAGGCAAGCTTTATAACCAAGGAAGAGGCAGAAAGATTAGTAGAAGAAAAGTTAAAGGAGTGAAAATATGGTCCTTTTCCTGCGCAAAAAGGCCCCGGCACCACAAGCTGCTCCAGGTTATGTTCCTACAGACCTCGTCCAACGCATGGCATCAACCGGCATGCCCGAAAGAGAAATCGCTTCTTATCTGAGCAAACAGGGCTTCTCACCATCACAGATCGATGCTGCGATGCGCGAGGCTCTAAAGGCACAGGTTAGTGCGCCTCCGTTGCGGCCCGCTCCTCCTATTCCACGCCCTCCGGCACCTACACCGCCAGGACCCATGGTGCCAGAAGAAACAGAGGAAGTGCCGGCCACACCAACAATGGATTTCCCTGGGCCGCCTGCAGAGACTGTGCCGAAACCGCCGGTGCCTCCAAGGCCAATTACCCGAGAGACACCAGAACCTCCTGCTTATCCGCCAGCGACAGCGATACCTCAGCGCAAACCGCTAGAAATATTGCCGCCACATGAGGCCGTGAAGGAAAGGCGTGACATCGGCGTGCCGCCGGAGCGTGTTATCCCCGCTGCCATGAAGCCCGTCGAGTATGCGACAGCGCCGGGCATCGAGGAGATAAGACCGCCTAGGCGTGTGCCAGAGGCGCCGACAGAGATAACAGTCGAGGAAATTGTTGAGGGTATAGTAGCTGAGCGTTGGATTGAATTTGAAGAAAGACTCAACAACTTTGAGAAGCGTGACATCCAATTGCAGGCGCAGATACAGGACCTGAAAAAAGCTATGGCTGAGCTCGAGAACAGGCTGAAGGCAAAAGAAGCCGACATGATAGGAAAGCTTGATACCATGACGGAATCTATGGCAGCCATACAGGGCAGGATAGGCAGCATAGAAAAGGTGTTTAAGGACTTCCTACCGCAGATGACCGAGAATGTGCGCTCGATAGCCGAAGTGGTTGAAAAGCTGAAAGGCAGCTAGTTTATTTCTTCTCGCCCTCGCGCGAGAATATCATCCACATAATCGCCATTATTATCAGAACAAAAAATATTATTCCCGTAAGGCTGTAGCCTGTAGGCACCTTCCATCCTAGCACATTCAAGCCGCCGGCACCGACAAATATGAGTATGGCGATTATAGCCATTATAATGCCGAAGATGTATGGATGGCGAGTAAAAATTGATATCTTGATTGTCCTGCCCGTTGGTTTGCCGTCTCTTATCTCAGGGTATTCTTGGGTAAGACCGGCAACTTCCAGGAAGACCATTATCATCAGTATGCCTAGAGCAATGAGTATTAGTGATGTGGACGCCTGGGAAATGAAAGCCACAAGGCTTGTTGGGACGGACAACAACACGAGAAAGCCGATAACGATGGCTATTATGGCCTGCGCCTCGCGTGATTTTGGTACCTTTATCTGGGATAGAATGCCGTACACGACAGCGAACGTCAGCAGCCAGAGCAGGATATCGGCGAAGCCCAGTCTCTGCAAAAAAGACAATGTTGTTCCATCTACCATCCGCTCACCCCTTTATCATCCACAGCACAGCTATGATTATCGCAACAAGGAATATGACACCTGTTATATCTACGCCTGTGATCTTGAAGCCTAGCAGGTTGAGACCTCCGGCGCCGATAAAAATCAGGATAGCTATTAGTATGAACGTTATAGCGATTATGTACGGGTTCTTTGAGAATAGTGGAACGGCTTCGATGCGCTTCGTGGCCTTTATCCTCTTGCCCTCCTTTTCCACTTCCTCTGTTTCGACCTCGAAGTGCTTGATACCTCCAACTTCCAAGAAGACCAGTAGTACAACGATTCCGAGCAGGACCACGAGGAGGCTTGCCGAAAGTCTTGAAATGACCATCAGCAAGGACGCGGGTGTGGCCATGAGCACGAAAAAGGCCGCGACGATTCCGATTATCGCGCGCACGGGTTTCTGCTTCGGTATTTCGATTTGGGAAAGTATGCCGTAAACCACGGCAAAACTCAGCAGCCAGAGAAGTATGTCCGCGAAACCCAACCTTTCGAGCATGCCCACAACAGTTCCATCCACCATGCCTATCACATACCATTATGCAAATATAAACTTATGCTGACTTCGTCTCCTTCATCATTACCCATACGGCGACCGCCATTACAACAAGAAAGAAAAGTATCGCCACGATGGGTGTGGTTATCTGTATTGAAGGGATGTTCAAGATGCCTAGACCTCCGGCGCCGATAAAAATCAGGATAAGTAGCACTATCAGTGCGATGCCAAAGAACTTTGGATGCTTGCCGAAGACCTCTGGCCGTTGCACACCGAGGAACTCGAAAAATATCACTACCAATAGCAGGCCGAACACTATCACAATGCCGGCTGTCACAAGGTTGCTAACGAACACGGCTGCAGGACCTGCAGCAGCTGCAAGGAGTACAAGGAACGAAACTGCGATGGCTATCACCCCTTGCACGGTCTTGGACTTCGGTATGCCCACATGCGAGAGTATGCCATATACGATTGAGAGTGTGAGCAACCAGAGCAGCACGAGCATGAAGCCCGCCTGCCTCAGCGATTCTATCAGGACCTCCAAGCCTGCCATATCAATCTGCTAATTATCCAAAACGCAAACATATAAAGTTTTTGATAGCCAAGGCTGTGCAAAGAAAAATAGAAGTAGGCGCTCAGCGAACGCCTGTCTAGCGCTTTCGAACCCTTCGGGCAGCACGCGGCGGGGCTGTGCGCAGCCTGTGCAGAACGACCTCAAAGTGTATACCCTCGATGCGCCTTCTGAGCAGCCACAGCTCGCGGGCGACCAGTAGGCCGATAATCATTAGCAGCCATGGAAGCAGCAATGTAGCGAAATATTCAGCCTTGGCTAGAAAACCCAAGCTCGCTATCGCACCTATCACTGCTATGCGTTCTGCCAGTCCTGCTGGCGGCTGTGTCGCGAAGACTGCCAGTGCCACTATTGCCAGCACTATTACGAATATGCTGAGCAACAACAGCACGGTGTTCTCAATTATCTCTTCCAGCCTCGTAAGTGCCTCGTGCAGCTTTGCTATTACCATTTTTATCCTCCCTCTTGTTTGGGTGGCGATTTTTCCTCGCCTATCTTGAAGGCAAGCCAGAACAGCGCCACTATGAATATGAGGCCGAGCGCAAATAAAATGTTTTCGGGTCCGCCTATTACAGGCAGGCTCAGGCCGAGCTGGGAGAGCGCGAGGCCGCCGACTGCAAAGAGCAGCACTATCGCCACACCAAGCAGGCCTGCCTTCTCTGCCTGCTCTTTTGCATATATCTCAGGATGAATCTTTTCAGGCTTTTTGCGCAACCCGAATATTTCGAATATAAACGCTATAAAGAAAACTATAATGAAGAATGAGAGAATAGAGGGCAGCCATAACATGAGCATGGTTGTGAAGGCTGGCTGGGTTATTGCGAATACAGCAAGTGCAAACGCGATTACAGCCTCGACTGCCCTATTTTTGAACACGCGCGTGAGCTCTAGCACGCCGAATACTACCGCGAATGTGAACAGAAACGGTATCAATGCCTGCATGCTGGGCTCGAGAATTACTGCCATGAATATCACAGCCTTGCCTTTAATGCAGATATTTCAGAGTCCTTTTGTGCAAGTTGCATGCTGAGCATCTGCGCCCGCATTGCAGCAGCGGTATCACCTGGGTGTTGTGCAGCAAAGGTTGAAGCATTCAAATATTGTTCTTGGAGCAGTTGGCGTTCCTTCATTAGGATTGCAAGCTGCTTCTGCAATTCATACTTCTCGCTGGCCTTGCCAACGGTCTTTTCGCCAATCTTCTTTCCCACTTCTGCAGCCAGGCCTATCATTGCGCCTGCTGTGGCAGGATGGATAATCCTTGTTATAAAGAACAGGAACAGGCCAATGCCGAGCAGGATGTACCAAAAGGCTGCTGTTATAGGCACCAGGAATGTGCCGTAAATGCCACTCCAAATGAAGAAAAGATAGGCAATGATTGAAATGATATAACCCATGCCCTTATGGCCACCAGCTATGCCTTTTCCGAAGCCCATCAGGAAGAGCAAAAGGATTGCATGCGGTATCAATAAAAGCCAAAGCAATTGGTCCTGTATTGTCGTATACCTTGACAATGTGTACGGGTCTATGCGCAGTATTGTTTCGAATATCAGTGAATACAAATCAATTGTTGGCGCAGGCATGGTTAAAATAGGTTTGTTTGGTATAAAAAGTTAATTACTGCCCAAAAGTCTTTCACACATTGGGTGGCCTCTTTGTCGGCTGTCAGTTGTTTCATCCCGTTCAATAGACACTGATGTGCGCGTATCATGCGACTTTTTTGTCTAATCTTCTCCTTTTGCAACTTCAGTC